>JAMFST010000524.1 GCA_026225435.1 Labilithrix luteola | reverse complement strand
GTCCATCGACGTGAAGTGCCCCGGACCGAACGTGACGCACGTCGAGCCGAACGAGGTGACCGCGATGGGCGCCGCAGCGTCACCCGAATCGATGTCGCTCGCGTCCCCGTCGTCGGCGGCGTCGGCGGCGTCGCTCGCGTCCGCGCTGCCATCGTCCGCGCTGCCATCGTCACCGCCGTTCGCGTCGCCCGCGTTGCCGTCGGCTTGCGCGTCGTGCTGGCTCCCGTCGGCCACGGGGCCGTGGGTGCGCGCGCCGCCGTCGCCCCCGCCGCCGTCCGTGACGCTCGCGTCGGAGCTCCCCGGCTGGATGTACGCATCGTCCCCGCCGCAGGCCTCCACGAGGAGAGCGCCGACGGAGAAAGCCAAAGTCCCAGCGATGATCTTAGTTTTGGTCATCGTCCGTTATCTTCTGGATTGCCGGGAAGCGTCAATCAATCCGACTCCGGTCGAGTCAGATCCGCCGGTCATGTTCGTGGTGTGAGACCCTCGCGCGAGTTGCCGAGAATGCCAATCGCGTCTCGCACACGCTGCCACCCGGGTGTCGCCACAGCTGTCCGGCTCGCCAACGAGCGAGCGGCCACGAGCCGAGAGGAGCTCGCGGCCAGCTCGGACGCGGTGAGCGGCGCATGCGCGAGCAGCGCCGGCGCGCAGGCCGGATGCCCCATCACCCGCACTGTCCATTCTTACAAGTCAGGTTCCCCGGACAGTACCAGTTCGCCTTGCACCCAGCGGCACACGTCCCCCCCGTACACACCAGCCCCGCGCCGTCATTCCCCGGGTTGCAGCTCCCATCCGACGTACAGGACGTCCCCCCAGGGCTCGCCGGCTTCGTCGGTGTGCTCGGCGCCGTGACGATCGATCCGCCGCCGGTGCACTGCCCCGACGAGCACGTCGACGACCCGGGGCACTGTGCGCTCGTCCGGCAGCCGCTCACGCACCGGTTGCTCGTGCAGATCAGCCCCGACCCGTTCGACCCGGGGTTGCAGTCTCCGTCGCTCTTGCAGCTCGCGCTCGGCGGACACGCCGGTAGACCGTCGAGACCGCCGTCGCTGTCGCCGCTGCTCGCCGTGCCGCTGTCGGCGGACATCATCGGCGTCGTGCCAGCCGTCACCGGGCCGAGCGCCGTGCTCCCGTCGACCACCGTGACCTGCACCTCCGCGCGGTCCGACGTCCCGACCTCGCCGCCGAACAGGTATTGCACCGTCGGATAGGACACGTCGATCGCGTAGCCGCCGAACTGCCGCTCGCGGTAGCAGGCCGGCCCGTTGTCGATCACGAAGACCACCACCGACTTGCCGCTCTTGTTCGTCAGCTGCAACCGCGCGCCGTTGCCGAAGACGCTGCCGCCGGTCGCGAACCAGTTCACCGCGCGCTCGCAGGCGATCGACGCGCTGGTGCCGGTGCTCCCGCTGCAGCCCTTGGTGCTCGTGCCCGCGGCGCAAAGACCCTGGCTCGCGGCCTGGACGACGCCGGCGCCGCAGCAGTTGTCCTCCGAGTCGGTGAACGACGGCGAACCGGAACAGCCGAAGTCGGTCACGAAGTAGCTGCCGCTGGGGCTCCCGTGGGTGTCGAAGCTGCCGCTGCAGCCCGGCCAGCCGCTCGACGGGCTGGTGATCGCCGTCTGCACGACCTGCTGACCGGACACCTTCGCGGCCTGGATGAGCGGCCCGCCCGCCGGCTTGCAGACCAGCGCGCCGGTGCCGCTGACGAGATCATCGGGCTCGAGCGCGCGGAGCGAGCCGGACTGCGCGGCGACGCTCCCGTCGCTCCCGCTCTCCCCCGCGAGGATGGCGGCGAAGGGGAGCTCGGAGGTCGCGCCGCCGTCGTCCGGCGTCAGCGTGAGCGAGGTGGCGTCGGCGGAGAGCGCGTAGTCGCCGGTCTCGGGGCAGTCGGCTGCGGTGTCGTCGCAGGGGCCGCGCAGGAGCGCGTAGCGGGCCGGGGCGAAGAAGCTGATCTCGGCGAGCGCGCCGGCGGTGGTCGCCTTGAAGGTGCCGCTCAGCGCGGGCGTGCCGCTGCTGGTGGAATCACCGGTGCCGTCGGCGGCGGTCGATCCGCTGCCGCTGTTCGAGGACGAGGAGCTGCATGCGCTCGCACCCCATGCGAGCAGCAGTCCTGCGACGGCGGCCATGCGATGCAGGCGGACAGACGGGCGATTCCTCATGACGAGCACAAGCAGCAACGCCCGTGCCTCGTCGTTACATCGATCTACAGCCGCGATACCTGCGGCATTCCGCCGGGAATCAGGAGCCCGCAGGTGGTGCGAAGCGCGCGTTCACCGGAACCCCGGCGATCCAGGGAGGGTCGCGGATGTACGGCGCGTCAGGCGCGCTTGCGCATCTCGGGATAGGCCTGGGTGATCTCCTTCACCGGTCGCTCGATCTTCTCGAGCGGGCTGGTGACGAGGTCACGCCCCTCGGTCGCGAAGAAGAGCGCCTCGCCCGGCTGCGGCTCGCCCGGGTTGGGCTGGATGGCGCCGTTGAGGAAGAACTTGAGACCGCCGTGGATGCGGCGGCGCAGCGCGAGGTGCCCCTGGAGAAAATCTCCGGTGCGGCGGTCGCGCACGGCGACGCAGAAGCCGTCGCGGAAGTGATACTCGGTGTTCTTGGTCACGTAGACCCGATGCCGGCGACGCTCCTTGCCGCCGTAGCCGTCGTTCTCGCTCGAGGTCTTCAAGGTGGACAGGGCGCTCATGGTGCGACCATGGCTCCTTCTGCCTACCCTGGCCAAATTCCTGTCAGGCGGGCCGCATGAGCGCTGGATCGATCGGGATATTCTTCTGCGGCTGCTCGAAGGTGATCTCGCTGCGGTCCTTCCCGGCCTCCAGCAGCGTCGCGCGGGTGGGCGAGCCGAGATCGCCGGGGGCGAAGCCGAGGACGAAGCCGCGCAGGCCGTGAGACGGATCCTTCGCCTGCGCCGTCACGGTGACCTCGGTGGGGGTCTCGACGGCCGAGAGCTGGTACCGCTCGCTCAGCTTGGCGAGGTCACCGCCGAGGAGCGTGTTGAGATCGGCCATCGCGTCGGTGACCGCGGGCTTGCCCTGGGCGCCGGCAGGGACGCTGCCGTGGCCGTCGGCGCTCGCGTAGGCGACTCCCGCCGGCGTCACCCAGTAGGTCGCCGCGTCCGGAGGATCGAGCTGCCAGCGGAGCTTGTCCGGCCGGACCATCACCGCCGTGCCGTGCGAGCGGATCTTCGTCGCCAGGAGGCCGATGGTGCGCTCCTGGGTGAAGCCGGCGCGCCACGTCTTCAATCCATCGCGCGCCGCCGCGATGCGCGCGAGCACGCCTCGCGGGTCGGACTGGTCGGCCCGGACGTCCTTCGCGGTCGTGGCGACGGCCGCCACCAGCGAGGCCGCCGCCTGTAGGGCGGTGCGCCGGCCGATCTTCACCGGTTCTTCCGCTTCTTGCGCTGGATGCCGGTGAGGTCGCGCGCCCTCTGACCGAGGAAGGTGAAGGTGATGACCAGCGTGATGGCGGTGACGTCGCGCACGTCGCGGAAGTGGGTGATGCGATCCTTCTCCGGCGGATAGTGGACGTCGATCTCGATCTCGCTGACCTCCATGCCGGCGGCGATCCCGCGGAGCAGCACCTCCGACTCGAAGGCGTAGCCGCGTGACTTCACGTCGAGGTCGAGGGTGCTGGCGACCGGGTAGCGACGCAGACCGCACTGCGTGTCGCGCATCGGCGTGCCGGAGAGGTTGGAGATCCAGAAGTTCGCCACCTGGTTGCTGCGGCGGTTGGCCTTCGGGGCGCCGGCGCGGATCATGTCGCGCACGCCCATCACCAAAACGGCCGGATCCTCCTCGGCGAAGAGGACCGTGCGCGCCGACTCGGCGGGGTGCTGGCCGTCGGCGTCCACGCTGATGGCCACGTCGTACCCGAGCTCGCGCGCGCGTTCGAGACCGGTGAGCAACCCTGCGCCCTTGCCGAGGTTGTGGCGATGGCGAATGACGTCGGCGCCGGCTTCGAGCGCGAGGATGCCGGTGCGATCCTTCGATCCGTCGTCGATGACGATGATCGCGCCGAGCTCGGGGATCGCCTCGCGGAGCGAACGGACCACGTCGGCGACAGTGCGCGCGTTCTCGTAGGCGGGGACGATGGCGCAGCAGCGCGCGAGGCGACCGTCAGGCGCGTCGGGGACGAGGGCGACGGGGCTGCTGACATCCTCGAAGCGGGTGACGACGGGACGGGGCGGATAAGAACGTGCGGCTACCAAGGCGCATCAGGTTGCCTTGCCCGCGCCGCCGCCGCCATGCGAAATGCCTTTCACTCCTCGATGCCCACTGCGAAGTCCGCCTCCAAGAAGACTGCCAAGCTCGCCAAGGTCACCAGGCCGAGCGCCCCCGTCGTTCACCTCAGCGTCGAGGCCGGGCTCGACCGCGGCGCCTTGAAGGAAGTGCCGCGTCCGCTGCTACGGCGGCGCCTGGTGGCGATGTTGAAGACACTTCAATTGAAGGACGTGGAGCTGTCGGTCCTGGTGACCGGTGATGAACAGATCCGGATCCTCAACCGCGACTACCGGAAGAAGGACAAGCCGACCGACGTCCTCGCCTTCGCGCTGCGCGAGGGGGAGTTCGGCACCATGAACGAGGGGCTGCTCGGCGACGTCATCGTGAGCCTCCCGACGGCGCAGCGGCAGGCAGCCGAGCAGGGCAAGCCGCTCCTCGACGAGACCACCATGCTGCTCGCCCACGGCCTCCTCCACCTGCTCGGCTGGGACCACGAGACGGCCGCCAAGGACCGCAAGATGCGCGCGGAGACCGATCGCCTGATCGCCGCTGCGGTGGCCGCCGCCCCCGGCTGAAGCGCTCGCCTCCTCACTCCGTCCCGCGAGCAGCGACGAGCTTCAACGAAGAATCACTCCTCACTGCACCCCACATCACAGCCGGGCTTGTCGCTCGCCCGGGAGAACACGGGGTGCCGTTCTCCTCCTCTTGTGCGGAGCCGGGAATCTCCCACCGCCTGACCTCCCCCCCACGCGATCCGGCATTCTTACCGGGGTGCCGCGATGCACAATCGACGATCAGTCGTTTTTTTCCCCTTGCGGGGGTCCGATCGCGGGTGGTACCCGTATTTTCAAGTCGTCCGCGACGTTTCGCGGCGGCGGACCCGGCGGAAGAGCCCGCCGACCGTGACCTCTCTCGATTACGTCGGAGCTGCGTCTCAATGCGTAAACAAGCCGTCACCACGGCCGTCACCAGATGTCCTGGAACCGCGTTTGACTTGCTCCGAAACAACCAAAGAGTTTGCGACCCATCAGCCGATTGATTCGGCAGAAGGATATTCACATGTCGACCAAGCGTTTGACCAAGGCCCAGGTGGTTGCAGAGATTGCCGAGTTCTCGGAGCTCGACAAGAAGAGCGTTTCTCGCGTGTTTGATGGCCTCACGGAGCTCATCAAGAAGCAGCTCTCCACCCGCGGCCCGGGCGAGTTCGTCATCCCCGGCCTCCTCAAGCTCAAGGCCATCAAGAAGGCCGCGACCAAGGACCGCCCCGGCATCAACCCCTTCACCAAGCAGCCGATCACGATCAAGGGCAAGCCGGCGTCGAAGAAGATCCGCGCCTCGGCCCTCAAGTCGCTGAAGGACCTGATCCAGTGAAGTCTGCGCTCCGCTGATCTTCTTCGCTGACGCGAAGCAGGAACGCGGGGCTGTGATTGGCTCGGCGCGGGTCGCCGCGCTGATCAGACGAGAGAGGGCAGGGTAGGTCGCTCAGACCGCCTCTGCCCTTTCTTCTTTTTGTACGTCGGGCACCGCGGCCGGCCGCGCGCGACGCGCCCGTACCACCAGCAGCACGGTCAGCACGGCGAGCAGGCAGCCCAGCGGGAGGTCGCCGTTGCGCACGTAGAAGGTCGGCGGCAGGTCGAGCAGCGCCACGTCGGCCAGCAGGTAGCCCGGCTTGTCCGCGGGGAAGGTCGCCCGCAGCCGGCCGGTCGCGTCGTACCAGCTGGTCAGGCCGCTGTTCACCGAGCGCACCAGGTCTCGGCGCGTCTCCACGCTGCGCAGCGACGAGATGCGCATGTGAAGCTCGCTCTCGGTGGTGCCGGAGAACCAGCCGTCCTGCGTCACGTTGACGAGGAAGCTCGGGGAGAGCGCCCCGCCTTCGCGCGCGGCGGCGGGGAGGCAGTCCTCGAAGCAGTTCATCACCGCCACCGGGTGCCCGCCGAGGTCGAGCGCGCGGTCGGCGTGCCCCGCCGACATGCCCAGGCCGCGGGCGAAGGTGCGGGCGATCCAGGGGATCTCCTCGGCCAGCGGCACCGTCTCGCCGAACCAGAGGAGGTGCATCTTGTCGTAGACCGGCGACATGCCGCCATGGGCGTCGAACACCGTCGCCGAGTTGAAGACGCGCTCGAGCGAGTCGATGGTGAGGACGCCGGAGAGCACCGGACCGTGCAGACCGCCGGCGACGGGATTGCCCAGAGGCGCCCGCGGACCGGGGGGAGCCATGCCGGCGTCGTGCGGCAGCGGCCAGGGGTAGATCCCCTCCGGCCAGATGGAGACCTCGGCGCCGTCCTTCGTCTCCGCGTCGTGGGTCAGGCTCTGGAGCGTGCGCAGCATCGGCAGCCGCGTGGACGGCTCCTCGTGCAAGCTCGCCTCGAAGGCCGGCGCGATGAG
>JAMFST010000523.1 GCA_026225435.1 Labilithrix luteola | reverse complement strand
TCGTCCCAGAAGAGGTAGCCCTTGTCGAGGAGCGCCCCCGTGGCGACGAGGCGCGCCAGCATCGCGAGCTTGCGGAGCCCTTCGGCGACGAGCGGCATCTCCATCCGGCCGGTTTGAATCGACAGATAGAATCTTCCGTTCCTGTCGAGATCGAGCGACCCGCCCATCGCCTCTTCCAGCGGCTTGAGCCGCTCTCGAACATGCGCCTCCTTCGCTCCACGCTTCAGCGGCGCGCCGAGGAGAAGGCGCGTGTCTCGCCACGTCTCTTCGAACTCGAGATAGTGATTCTCGTAGATCGAAATGAATCCCGGGTAGATCGTGAGAAGCTCGCGCGTCGGGAGGAACGCAGGCGCCGTATCGATCCAAGCCTGCGGGGTATTGCCGAGCTGAACGTCCGCCTTGCTCTGCGTCGCGAAGCCAAAGCCGAGACCCATTTCGCATTGACGAACGCCATCTCGACGTCGCAGCGGGTGCGGCCCGGCTTCCGCGTGGCGAGGCGACCAAGGGCCTCCGGGCGAAAAACGTTCACGAGCTTCTCGGCCAGCCGCGGCTGGAGGACCGCCTTCGTCGGCGCGCCGCCTTGAGGCTTTCGTCCCTCCTCGGCGCTCGTCGAGACGACAGAGTACGCCAGCTTCAGGAGATGGGTCTTCCCGGTCGTGCTCCTGTCGATAGTGGACGACGCGCGCAGCGAGAGCCGGCGCCGCCGTCCGACGGTGGTCACGTCATCCCCCGAGCGAGCACCGCGCCTTGATCGACGCCGGCCGCGCGAGGTCGAAGGAGGCTCGGTCGGAGTGCGCGACGATCAACCGGTCGGTCAACGTGCTGAGCAAGCGGATGCCCCAGGCGAGCGCCTGGCTGCGCACGAGGATGTGAGCCACGCGAAATTGAGGGCGGTGCCGCTGCACCCACGCCGCGAGCAGGCGACGCGCCTCCGGGTCGTAGTCGGTGACCCCCTCGAGGTCGTGGAAGGAGACCAGGCCTTCCCCGTTGCGCGCCCTCCACGCTTCGAACTGCTCGAGCAGATGGCGCATCATCGCCACGTCGATGTAGCCCGTCACGACGGACACGATGATCTTCGGTGCGGCCTCCTCGACGTGCGCCTCCCCGTTCGCGAACGGAGCCGTCCGACCGAGCGTCAGCGGCATCGCGGATTCTACGACACGCGCCGCGTGGAATTCCGTCGTGACGCCCACCTCGTCGAGCTCGGGAACGTCACGCGCTCCGTCGTACGTCGGTGGTCGGGAGTGCCCGGGGGCCCGGCATGATCGAGTCCTCGTTTCCTCGACGGGGGAACTCGGCGATGAACCGCGTGCCCACGCCCTTGGCGCTCTCGACCCAGAGCTTGCCGCCGAGCGCGATGCAGCGCTCCTCGACCGAGCTCAGACCAACCCCGCGCCCCGACAGGTCGGAGACGACATCCGCGGTGCTCACCCCGGCAGAGAAGAGGGCGCGCTCGAGGTCCTTCTGGGTCTTGCAGGGGAGGCCGACTTTCGCCGCCTTCTCCGCGATCTTCGCCCAGTCGATGCCGCGTCCGTCGTCTCCGAATTCGATGCGGAAGCGCTCCCGCGTCGCCGTCGAACGGAGCGTGACGGTTCCCCGCGGATCCTTGCCGTGCGCGATGCGTTCGCTCTCCGGCTCGATTCCGTGGTCCATCAGGTTGCGCAGAACGTGCACCGTCGATTGCCAGAAGCCGGCGAAGCGCGTCGCCGGCAAGCGCACGTCGTTGCCCTCGATGACGACGTGCGGCACGGGCTTCTCCACGCGAGCGGCGAGTCGTTCGATGTCCGTCGCCATCCGCTCGAAGCGGACGGTGGTGCCCTCGTGGGTGAGATCGCCCAGGTGACGGACCAGCTCGTCGTCGTGGGGGAGGCGCGCCTTGATCTTGGCCATGACGGCCTTCATCTCGTCGCGCGTGACCGTGATCTTTCCGGTGGACTCGCCGAGAAGCCGGCGGACGCGGTTGCCGAGAGCTTCCCAGGCGTCGCAGAGAACCTGGATTTGCTCGGAGGTGATGGGCTCCTCGCCGAGGACCGCTTGCGACTCCAGCTCGTGAGCGACCTTCGCGACCGACGAGACGCCCCACTGCGCGGCATTGCCCTTCACGGTATGCACCAGGCGCATGAGCTCTGCCGGGTTGCTGGCGCCCTCGACGAGGCGGTCGAGGAGGAGGCCGGTCTCGTTCGCGAACTCCGCGAAGCCGTCGTTGTCCGCCATCACCCGCTCGAAGACCGCGATGTACTCGCGCTGACGCTCCTGCTCCTCGCGAGCGAGCTGCTCCGACGTCACGTCGCTCACGATGAGCAGCGCCCCTTGGAGCTTCTCGGCGCGCACGATGGGCTTGAGGTTCAGCGTGTAGTGCTTCCCGTCGCGAGTGATGCGGGAGGGAAACTGGTCGATGCCGAGCTCGATGGGCAGGATGTCCTCCACGATCTGCCCCCAGGCCATGTCGAGCCGGTTGCGGAGATGGGTGTCGTCCTTCGCCAGTGCCTCGGCGAGCGTCGTGTGCTCCTCGGGGGCGCCGAAGGAGCGGTCGAAGGCGATCGAGCGTTCACGGTCGAGCGTGCCGTCCAGGTTGATGGTCGTGAGCCCCTGATCCACGTTGTCGAGCACCAGGCGCATGGCCTCGTTGCGCGCGACGAGCTCCGCGGTGCGCGCCGAGACGATCGCCTCGAGGTTGTCCCGGTGGTGATTGAGCTCCGTGTCGCGTCCTTGAATGTCCGAGAGCATCTCGTTGAACGCGTCGGTGAGCACGCCGATCTCGTCACCGCTCGTCTTCTCGGCGCGAACGCCGTAGTCCTTCGTCGTCCGCACCAGCGCTGCGACGCGCGAGAGGTTGCCGACCGCCCGGGTCAACCCGCGGGTGATGGCCCAGGCCATCAGGGCCGACGAGAGGATCACGAAGAGCGAGAGGAGACTGCTCGTGCGGATCGACGAACGGGTTGCGGCGACCTTGGCCGTGGCGGCCGTGGAGATGCTGGCGACGATGTCGCCCTCGACCGCGTGGAGCCCGTCGAGCCTCGCCTCTCCCCGACCGAACCACTCGTTGGCGTCGAAGGCGAGGACGTCGTCGGTCGTCTCGAGCGCCTTGGTGCGCATCGCGAGGACGGCCCTGGCGTCTTCGGTCGCTTCTCCGGCGCGAAAGCGCCGCCCCTCGGCGTCGGCGGCGGCCGACACGAAGTCCTCTTCGTAGACACGCCCCTCGGTGATCAGCGTGACGAATGCCTTGAAGGACCCCGGAGGGAACTGCGTGGAGGCGAAGACGTAGGAGAGCAGCGCGTGCTCGCGCGCCCCTCGCTCGGTGAGCTCCGCCATCGCTACCAAGGACCAGATAGGCCGCAACAGCTCGCCATCGTCGCTGAGCTGCGTCAGCGCGCCGGTCGCCCCGATGAGGGCGTCGTCGGCCGTTCCGTAGAAGGTGAGGATGTCGTCGATCGGAACGTCGGTGCTCTCGACCCGCGTGCGAAACGCCTTCAGTCCAGTCACGCGCGCCTCGGCCGCTGCCACGTCTCGGGCGAGGCGCGACGGGAGCTTCGACGTATCGTGCCCGTCGAGGAACACGAAGAGCTCATCGAGCGCCGTGTCGGTCGTCTTGTAGCTCTCGGCGAGGTTCTCTCGGGCAGCCCTCTGGTCGGCCTCTACGACCTCCGGCCGCGCGTTCGTCCCCTCGGAGAGGGCCGAACGCGCGCTCTCGGTCTGGAGCGCGTGGATGGCGGCGCTGATCCGCTGCGAGAGCCGCGCGACGTCCTCCACCGAGCCGAGCGCGGCGGCTGCCTGTGCCTGGCGCCGAGCGCCGAGGGCGATGAGCGCGCACAAGACGAGCGCACCGAGCACCGGCAAGCCGGCGAGCATGACGAGCTTGGTTCGAATCGAGAGCCGGTTCATGACGTGCACCTGGGGAGAAGGGGGTGGGTGGCGCTCACGGGTCGGACGCGTCGCCGCCGTCGGTCGAGACGGAAGGCTCGGCGTCGCTGGCGTCGTCGCCCGCGTCGACCTGTCCATCGTCATCCGCGGCATCGGCCGCGCCATCGTCGCCCGCGTCTTGTGCCGCTGCGGGAGGCAGCGTGACGCAGAGATCCTGCACCACGATCTGGCCCGGATCGCAGGGGCTCCCGTCCCAGCAACCGGTCGCTCCGG
>JAMFST010000522.1 GCA_026225435.1 Labilithrix luteola | reverse complement strand
GCGCGAGGTAGCCGCCGAGCAGCGCGCCGATGAAGCCGAGCGCGATCGAGGCGAGGCAGCCGCCGCGCGAGAAGCCGGCGAGCGCCTGACCCACGGCGCCGCAGATGCCGGAGATGACCAGCAGGATGAGGAAGTCGAGGAGCGTCATGTCCGGCGCAGACTGCGGCGTTTCGATCGCGGCGTCGAGCGACGACAGCATCGGGCGCAAGCGCTAAGGTGCCTCCCATGAACGTCCCGCAGGCCTTCGTCTGCCCGACCTGCTCGGCTCCGCTCGAGGCACCGAACGCGCAAGGTTTCGTGACCTGCCGCTTTTGCGGCGCCGTGGCCGAGCAGCACGTGTCGGTCCCCCCGCCACCGCCGCCTCCGCCGTTCCAGCCGCCGCTGGCCGTGCACCACGCGCAGGTGCAGATCCGCATCGAGCCCTTCGGCGTCGGCCACGGCGTCGTGCGGCCGCCGGTGCGGAGCTCCTCGGGCGCGCTGGGGGGCATCATCGCCTTCGCGATCCTCGTGCCGCTGGTCATCGGCATCGGGAGCGCGGTGGTCTCGTCCAGCCATGCCGGCCGCAACGCGTTCTTCGCCGACGTGACGTCGCTGCCGGTGGTCTGCACGGTGAACCAGACCATCAACATCAAGGGGCTGACCTACAACGCCGTCGGCACCGCCATCACCGCGCAGGACAACTGCACCATCAACATCACCAGCAGCAACATCACCGCCACCACGGTGATCCGCGCCGTCGGTGCCAACGTGCAGATCACCCTCAACGGCGCGACCATCGCCGGCACCAGCGACGCCATCGGCCTGGGGGACAACGGCCACTTGCACGCGGACGGCAACACGCACATCACCAGCAGCGCCTCGGCGATCTCCGGCGTGGGCTTCAACCCCGAGGTGACGCTCGACCACACCAAGGTGCAGGGCGCGGTCGCCGGCATCGAGCTGGCCGACAACGCGAAGATCGTCCTCATCGGCGCCGACGTGCGCGGCGCCACCGGCATCCGCGCCAACGAGAACGCCACGCTGCAGATGACCAGCCAGGCGATCGCCGCGGGGACGATCGCCGGCGTGGTGTTGCAAGGCGCCTCGACGATCACCCTGCAGAACGCGACCATCCAGGCGCAGGGGGAGGCCCTTCAGGTCGGCAGCGGCAGCACGCTCAACGGCAGCGGCGCCAAGATCAGCGGCGGCACGGCTTCCATCGACGCGCACGGTGGACCGATCTCGAACAACCTCTCGGGCTCGACGGTCAGCGGTCCGCACCTCGTCGACGGCCGCCCGACCGATACGCCGCACGTTGCGCCGCCCCCCGCCCACGGCCATCGCTTCTGAGACCTCCGCCGTCTGCCCCGAGGCTCAGTCGTCCCTCAGACCGTACTTGATCATCTTGTAGATCAGGCCGCGGCGGGACATCTCGAGGCGCTTGGCGGCGCGGGTGCGGTTGCCCCCCTCGGCGTTGAGCGCCGCGCGGATCGCCTCGCGCTCCACGTCGTGCATCTGCTCGCGCATCGGGGCGATGGCCGGCGTGGACAGGTGGAGGAAGCGCGGGCGATCCTGGGCCGCGGCGCGCGGATCGGGGGCGAGGTCGGGCAGGTTCTCCGCGTCGAGGGTCCGCCCGTCGTGCAGCACGATGGAGTGCTCCATCACGTTGCGCAGCTCGCGCACGTTCCCCGGCCACCGGTGCGCGGTCAGCAGCTTTCGCGCTGCCGGCGTGAACTGCGGCGCCTTGCGTCCGAGCTGGCGGGCGAAGCGACGGGCGAAGAGCTCCGCCAGGAGGAGCAGCTCGGTCGGCCGCTCGCGCAGCGGCGGGACCTCGAGGGTGAAGGCGCTGATGCGGTAGTAGAGGTCCTGACGGAAGCGCCCCTCGGTCACGGCGCGCCGCAGCTCGCGGTGCGTGGCGCAAAGGATGCGGACGTCGACCGGGATCTCCGCCGTTCCGCCGAGGCGGGTGATGGTGCGCGTCTCGAGCACCCGCAGCAGCTTGGCCTGCAGGTTCAGCGGCATCTCGCCGATCTCGTCGAGGAGCAAGGTGCCCCCGTGCGCCGCCTCGAAGTAGCCCGTGCGCCGGCGCTCCGCTCCGGTGAAGGCGCCGCGCTCGTGGCCATAGAGCTCGCTCTCGAGCAGGTTCTCCGGCAGGGACGCGCAGTTGAGGCGCACGAACGGACCGGCCGCGCGCGCGCTCCACTTGTGCACGTGCTCGGCGACGACCTCCTTGCCCACGCCCGTCTCGCCGGTCACCAGCACCGTCGACGTGACCGCCGCCAGCCGGCGCACGACGGCGAAGAGCTTC
>JAMFST010000521.1 GCA_026225435.1 Labilithrix luteola | reverse complement strand
GGTGCGATGCACCTTCGCGAGGTCCATCCGAAACAGCAGCGTCTCTCCCGAGACGGGATAGCTCCGCTTTGGCAGCGTCCGAGGGCTTGGCCGTGTGAAGCTGCGCGTCGACGATGATGAGGGGCGCGCCACTATCTGATCCATCGTGAGCCTCGCCGCTCATGCCACGTTGGAGACTCTCCTAGCCCCGTCGCACCGATCCCAGACGCTGCCAATGATGTGGTTGATATACAACGCCGGCCGGACCGGTGCAGATCGTGGGGATGGATTTCTCGCGCAAGGACCGGGACGCGCGGCTGGCGGCGGTCTGTCGCGCCCACCCGCGCACGCCGGGTGCACTGCGCATCGTGCTGCTCCACGATCCGGGCGCCTTCCGTCACCTGCCTGCCGGCGAGGGGGATCTGGTGCTCGCCGGGCACACGCACGGCGGCCAGGTCGGCCTGCTCAGCCTCGGGCTGTCGTGGACATTTCTCCGGATGTTCGGCCTGCGCCTCCCCGACCACGGCTTCTGGTCGCGCGGCACCGACCGCATGTGGGTCCATCGCGGCACGGGGCACTACGGTTTCCCGCTCCGGCTCGGCGTTCCGGCGGAGGAGAGCCTCCTCTGCGTCCACCACGTGACAGCGGCCGGATAGCGTCTAAAATTGGCCTCGTGAGCACTCCTCGTCGCGGCGATCGCCCCCGGCATGGCCACGCGCGGCAAGGGGAGCATCATCAACATCGGCAGCATGGCCGGTCAGCTCGGTCTCGCCGGCGGCGCGTTGATCGCCGTCGACGGCGGCCGCACCGCCATCTGAGAAAGGAACCGATCATGATCCAGCACGTCTCCATCGGCGCGAGCGACACCTGGCTCGGCTACGGAAAGGACCGCGTCGAGCTCTCGGTCCGTCTGAGCGCGAGCCCGGTCCCGAGCGACCCGTCGTCCGGGCTGCACTTCTGCTTCGTGGCCCCGACGCGCGCCAGCGTGGCCGAGCTCCACGCGGCGGGCGTGGCCCACGGCGGCAAGGACAACGGCCGGCCCGGACCGCGCGTCCACGTCTCGCCGACCTACTACTCCGCGTACGTGATCGACCCGGACGGCTACCGGCTCGAGGTGTACTGCGGCGCGGAGGCCTGATTCAGGACGCCCGAGGATCCGCGCAAAGGTTGTCGCTCGGGTCCACGGCCGCCGCGTCGAGCTCGTCGAGCGCCAGGGTCAGCGCCTCCGCGAGCTTCTGCTGCGTCCGTGGAGTGAGATGCGCGACGCCGTTGGCGAGCTCCGCCGACCGCACCTTCTTCAGCTGGGCGAGCAGCGTCCGCGCCTTGGGGGTGACCTCCACGGTCTTCTGCCTTCGATCGTCCGGATTCTCGATTCGTCGCGCCAGGCGCAACTTCACCAGACGCTCGATCATCTGACTGACCGACGGCAGAGACATCTTCAGGCTGGCCGCCAGCGTCGACGGGGTGCTCCCCGGCTCGAGAATCGCGCGATGAAGCAAGATGACCTGCGGCAAGGTGAGCGACGCCTCGTTGAGGAACTCGAGGGCGAGACCGCGCGGGTGGGCCACTCGCTTGAAGAACGCCTCGAGCAGCGCGCCCACCTCCGCGACATCTGCGCCAGCATCCACACGTGGCCGATCCTTCATGACGCTCCTTGACCAACCCAAATGGTTAAGGCACATGAAGTATTAGTCAACCCGCCATGAGCCGTTACCAAAAGTTCGTCGTCGCGCTGCTGGCCTTCCTGCAGTTCACCGTGATTCTCGACTTCATGACGCTCTCGCCGCTGGGCGCCACGCTCATGCCAGCGCTGCACATCACCCCGACGCAGTTCGGGTTCGCCGTGTCGGCCTACGCCTTCAGCGCCGGCACGTCGGGGCTCCTCGCCGCCGGCTTCGCCGATCGCTTCGATCGCAAGCGCTTCCTCCTCTTCTTCTACGCCGGCTTCGTGATCGGCACGCTCTTCTGCGGCCTCGCGCCGACCTACCCGCTGCTCGTCGCCGCGCGCATGTTCACCGGCGTCTTCGGCGGCGTCCTCGGGTCGATCGTCTTCGCCATCACGACGGACCTGTTCCCCTTCGAGATGCGCGGGCGGGTGATGGGCTTCGTGCAGACGGCGTTCGCCGCCAGCCAGGTGCTCGGCATCCCCGTCGGCCTCTACCTCGCCAACATCTGGGGCTGGCACGCCCCCTTCCTCATGATCGTCGTCGTCAGCCTGGCGGTCGGCGTGGCCATCGTCCTGTACCTGAAGCCGATCGAGGGGCACCTCGTCGGCGGCGCGCGCTCCGGCAATCCGTTCAGGCACCTGATCGCGACGGTGACGAAGCCCCGTCACATCCAGGCATTCGGCACCACTGCGCTCCTCGCCACCGGCGGCTTCATGCTCATGCCGTTCGGCAGCGCGTTCACCGTGCACAACCTGGGCATCGCCATCGAGCGCCTGCCGCTCATCTACCTCATCACCGGCTTCTGCACGATCTTCACCGGGCCGCTCATCGGCCGCGCGTCGGACCGGGTCGGGAAGTACCGCACCTTCGTCTTCGGCACCGCGCTCGGCGTCGCCGTCGTCATCCTCTACACGCACCTCGGGACGACGCCGTTGCCCATCGTCGTCCTCGTCAACGCGACGATGTTCGTCGGCATCTTCTCGCGCATGATCCCCGCGCAGGCGCTCATGTCGGCCATCCCCGAGCCTCGCGAGCGAGGCGCCTTCATGTCGGTGAGCTCGTCGCTGCAGCAGATCTCGGGCGGCATCGCCTCTGTGCTCGCGGGTCTCATCGTGTCCGAGGGGCCCGGTGGTGCGATCGTGCACTTCGAGCAGCTCGGCTACGTGGTGGCGGGCTCCTCGCTCATCACGCTGTTCATGATGAACCGCATCCGCAAGCTGGTCCCGGAAGCGGCAGGCAAGCCGGCGGTCGTCGTGGCTGCGCCGGCCATCCCGGAGATCTAGACTGCGGGAACATGGACAGGACCTTCTCGCCGGTGAGCCTCGAGCGACAGCAGGCGATGCCGGGGACTGCGCCCAGCCTGGCCGCGGGCGGTACTGCACGGACGTCGACGCGGCCGGCGTGAAGAAGGGGCACGCTGGCGGTCGCCGTGGTGGCCATGCCCGGTGCCCGCCTGGGCGAGCGCGCTTGCGCCTTCGTGCAGATGAAGCCCGGGTCGAGCTTCGACCTCGTGGAGATGCGCGCCTTTCTCGAGAAGGCGGGGATGGCGCGGACGTATCACCCCGAGCGGCTCGAGATCATCGACGAGCTGCCGCGGACCCCGAGCGGGAAGATCCAGAAGTTCGCGCTGCGGGAGCGAGCGGCGAGGATGGCGAAAGAATCCTGAGCGAGCGAGCCAGGTTCGTGCGCGCGGCGTTCTCCCACAGCTCCTGCGCCGCGCTCGTCCGGTAGAGAGGGCGCTGCTCGAGGATCGCGGTGAGCACATGGGCGCGACCGCGCGCGTAAGAGGCGTCATCGACCACCGCGTACTCGGCGCGGACGTCGCGCTCGTACTGCGCGAACGTCGCTTCGTCGGCGCCGAGGATGGAGAGATCGGCGTCGAGGACGACCGCCGTGTCGGGCGCGTGGTCGTCGTTCTCGCTGGCGCCGTGGCGAGTCGAGAGGACCAGCGCGGCGGCACGGTCGACGATCCCTCCAGCGACGCCCGCGCGACTCGCCAGCTCCCGCAGCAAGATGGCGCTTCGCTCCTCGTTGTCCGTGGCGAGTGGCTCATACACAGCGTCGTGGAACAAGAGCGCGAGGTCGATTGTCCCGGAATGGACGCGCTCGATCCGGTCGCGCGCGTCGAAGCAGGCGAGCACGTGATCTCCGGTGTGGTAACGGCGCTGTGGCTCGGCATAGCGCGCGGCGAGCTCCTCGAGGAGCCAGGCGGGGCACGAGAAGGACAGGCGCGCGGCGACGGCGGCGAGAGGTGAAAGGAACATGCTCTCCAGCCTGGATGCGATAAATTGGGTATACAACCAATCTATGGGCCGACCGAGCATGCGGGATCAGCGGCGAGGCGAGGTGGCGCGCGCGCTGGTTCGCACGCTCGGCACCCACGGGCGCGCCGGGGCGACCATCGCCGCCGTCGCTGGAGAGGCTGGCATCGCTCCCGGGCTGGTGCACCACTACTTCAGCGGCAAGCAGGATCTTTACGAGGCGGCCATGCGCGCGCTGCTCGCCGAGTTCCGTCGCCGCATCGAGAGCGTCGAGGTCGCGGTCGGCGCCGACCCGCTCGAGGCGTACATCACCGCGGCGCTGTCGCTGGACGAGCGGAGCGACGTGGCGGCGGCGCGCGCCTGGGTGGGGATCTTCGCCGAGTCGCTGGGGGATCCCGCGCTCTTCGCCAGGGTGCGCCGCATGATGGACGGGGAGGTCGCCTACGTGGAGGCGCGCGCCCGCGGGAAGCTGTCGACCCAGGACGCGAGCGCGGTGGTGGCCTTCGTGGTGGGCGCGCTGGTGTTCGGCGCCTTCGCTCCGAAGAAGGCGGCCGGCTTCGCGGCGCCGAGCTTGCGAAGGCTGGTCGCCGCGCTGACGAAGGCCGTGGTCCCGGTGCTGCTCGTGCTGGCCGTCGGTCTCACCGCCGGCACCGCGGCAGCGCAAGCGGATCTGCCCGCCAGCTCGCGAGGCACGCTGAGCTGGGAGGCGCCGGCGTCGTGCCCCACGGAGGAGGCCGTGCGCGCCCAGATCGTCTCGCTCCTGACCGACGCTCCGGGGAGCGGGCCGCTGGTGCGCGCGCGCTCCATCGTGACCCGCAAGCCGGACGGGCGCTGGCACCTGGACTTTCGCCTCGAGGTCGACGCCCGCGAGGAGACGCGGCAGCTCGACGCCGCCAGCTGCGGCGACCTGGCGACGGCGACGGCCACGCTGGTGGCCATCGCGGTGAGCCCCGGGCAGGCGAGCGCTCCTGTCGACGCCGCCGGTCCGCTGGAGGCGCTCGTGCCCGTGTCCCCGCCGGGTCCGGAAGTGTTGCCGCCGACTCCGCCGCAACGGGCGGTCCTCACCACGACCCCGTCGACCACGGTTCACGACGATGCTCACCGCGAAGAGAGCGCTGTGGCGGCGGCGCCTCCGGTTCGTCGCTTCGCTGTCGCGGCGCTCCTCGGCGGGACCAGCGGCGCCGTCGGCAACCCCGCCTTCGCCGTGGGCGGATCCTTCGCTTACCTCACCACGCACACCCGCTGGGAAGCGGGCGTCCTCTGGTCTCCGCTGGCGTCGATCGACAACACCGCGGCCGGGGTCGGCGGCGTCTTCACCATGGGCGTCGTCGAGGCGCGCGCCTGCTACCTGCTGCCGTTCCAGCTCCCGGCGCACATCACCTTCGGCCCCTGCGTCAACGCCGAGGGGGGCTACCTCTACGCCCGGGGCGAAGGGGAGCTCGACCTGAGCGAGAGCAAGACGCGCGGCTGGGCGGGCGTCGGAGCCGGCGGGATCCTCACCATCGGCGGGCCGACGCTGGCGTTTCGCCTCCAGCTCGAGGGGGTCGTGCCGCTCGCCAGGACCCACTTCGTCGTCGACGGTGGCGGCGAGGTCGAAACCCCCTGGCCGATCGTCCCGCGCGCGCTAGTCGGAGGCGAGGTTCACTTTCCGTGACGAATGTCCTCCCGGCGGCCACCAAGGAAGCGATGCCCGCGCTCGCCTCCGTGGAAGCTCGCCTGGAGGCGGGGGCGGGGCCGAGCGCCCCGTTGGCGGCGGCCAGCTTCACGGAGATCTACGATCAACACGCCCCCTTCGTCGGTCGCGCGCTGCTCCGGCTGGGGGTGACGCCGAGCGCGGTCGAGGACGCCATGCAGGAGACCTTCCTCGTGATCCACCGACGCCTGGCCGACTTCGAGGGGCGCTCGACCCTGCGCACCTGGATCTTCGGCATCGCCGTCCGCGTGGCTCGCACCCACCGCCGCACCCTGGTCCGTCGCCCCTTCTGGCGCCGCGCCGCGAGCGAGGACGAAGCCGAGGCCCTGCGCGACGATCCGCGCCGCCAGCCCGACGCTCTCTACGAGCGCTCGGAGGCCAACCAGCTGCTCGCTCGCATGCTCGACACGCTCGAACAGGATCGGCGCGAGGTCTTCGTGCTGGCGGAGCTGGAGGACATGACCGCCATGGAGATCAGCGTCATCCTCGGCGTCAGCCCGAACACGGTCTCCTCGCGCCTGCGCCTCGCGCGGCGAGACTTCGAGAAGGCGCTCACCCGCGAGCAGGCACGACAGGAGTGGAGGACGTCATGCCCGACGTAGGCGACGCGAACGAGCTGAACGAACGAGCGCGGGATCTCCTGACGCGAGCGAACCGGGACGGAGACCTCGACCCGCGGGTGATCGCCCGCGTGCGAGGCGCAGTGCTGGCCGAGATCGGGGCGGCGGCAGCGGCCGGGGTGACGGTGGGTGCGGCGACGCGGGCGATCGCTGCCAAGACGAGCGTGGCGCCGCTTGCACCCGCGGCGCTCGCCAGCTCGGGGGTAGCGGGGGCCGGCCTGGCGGTGAAGGCAGCGGCGCTGGCGCTGATCATCGGAGTCGCTGCCGCCGGTGGATACGGAGCGGGTCGCCGCTCGGCGCTGGTGGCCGCCACGCCGGTGGCCACGACGACGATCGCGACCGCAACGAGGATCGCGAGCGCGCCGACCGCGACCGAGCCCGCCGCCTTGCCTGTTCCCACCCTCGCACCGATCGCACCGCCGGCCGCACCGCCCGCCGCTTCTCCGTCGATGCCGAAGGTCGCGGCGCCCGTCACGCCGGCCTTCGGCGCACCCGCTTCCACGCCATGGGCGCGCGACATGGCCAACCTTCACGACGCCCAGGCCGCGCTCGTCGCCGGTGATCCCCGCGGCGCGCTGAAGCTCGCCTCGCTGGTCGATCCGCATGGTCCCTTCGCCGGCGAGCGCGACG
>JAMFST010000520.1 GCA_026225435.1 Labilithrix luteola | reverse complement strand
TCTCCGCAGCTGGTTTTACCCGGTCCATTCGAAGGACCGGCCGCCGCCCACACCAGCAGCGCGAAGCACGCGACCAGCGTCACCACGACGATGCACGCGCGTGTCGCCTCCCGCAGCGCGTGCTCGGCGAGCTGCCTCTCGTGGGCGCGCACGGCTTGCCGCATCCCGTCGGACTCGCGGTACGGAGAGGTCACGCCTCCTAGTGGCCGGTGTCCCCCGGATCCGTCACGGGGATCGCACGCCGGTGGCCACCGGGCTCGCCTTCTCGAAGGATTCGCGGCCGTCGTGGGCCACGATCAGATCGTCGGTCAGCGTGCCCAGCAGGCGGAAACCCCAGGTGAGCGCGCGGCTGCGCACGAGCACATGGGCGACGCGAAACTGGCGGCGGTGCTGCCGTAACCACGACGTGAGGAGCAGCCGCGCTTCCGGATCGTAGTCGGTGACCTCCTCCATGTCGTGGAAGGAGACCAGGTCGTCGCCACTGGTGCTGCGCCACTCCTCGAAATGCGCGAGCAGGTGGCGCATCATCGGCACGTCGATGTAACCGGTCACGCGTGACACGACGGTCTTCGGCGGGACGACGTCGACGCGGGCCTCCCCCCGAGCAAATACCGCGGTGCGGCCAAACGCGGGCGCCATGCCGAACGGAACGGCGCCCGCGGTCTCGACTTGAGGAGCCCGTCTCGGGCGTCGCCGTCAGTTGAGCGGCACGTAGTCGATCGCGCCGGTGTCGCCGTCGAGGATCTCCTCGTAGGCAAACCAGTAATACTCCTCGTTCCCGTCATCATCGACGTACGCGTAAGCGACCCATTCGGTCCCGAGATCGGCCTGGAGCTGGGTGTCGACGGGCGCGGAGTCCGAGCGGGCGCCGTCGAGCAGCGCCATCTTCCTGTGGGTCTTGTACTTCTTCACCGGGACCGACCCCTTGGTGTCGTGCTGGACGTGGAAGCCGGCGATCTTGCCCCCCTTCACGTCGGCCGAAACGCTGTGCTTGCCGTGGCGCTCGATCTGCTTGGTGCCGTCGGTCTTGAGGTTTGCTCCGAGGAGCGCGTGACCGCTCTTGTGCTCGTGCTTCTTCACCGGCCCCGCGGCGAAGGCCACCGCGGCGAGGAGGAACATCGCGAAGGTGATCACCACCATCGTCAGTCGACGCATGCTCGTTGTCATTGCTGAATCTCCAGTCTCGATACGCGAGTCAAGGCGCACGGATGTGCGACCCGCGCGGACCCTAACTGCCGCTCTCCAGCGCGACCAAGGACCAATCGAGCCGGGAGCAGATCCAAGTGAGCGGCCCGTCTACATCCCTCGTGGGGCTGCCCGAGATGCGGGACGAGCTGTCGCGGCATCCGTGCCGAGGCAGGCGACGCCGCGCGGCCGCGCCTGTCAATCTCGCCTCCTCGACGCGTCTTCGGACCGCTCCGCGCGTCCCCGTCTTCCAGTCGCACGGGACCGGCGACTCGGCGCTCCCCATCTCGCCGGCGGTCGTCGAGGCGCTCGGCGGCTGGCTTCGTACGCTCGCATGAGTCGAGACACGCGCTTCATGTCGCCCGGCGAGCCCCCGGGCGAGGCCGCGTCCGTGAACTGTTGCTCACGGTGGTGGGGTAGCCTCAGTTGCTCGTCGTCGCGCTCGGGTCCTCGATGTGACCGAGGAAGAGCACCGCGCCGGTGGGCACGTCGACGATGGAGAAGAGGAACGGGTGGTTCACCGTCATCGGAGTCGGCGTCGGCCCGGCGATGGATGCGCCGCTGGTGATGACCGCCGTGGCCGCCGCCGCCTCGACGCCGTTCTCGGCCATCGCCACCGTCGCCTTCTGCAGCACGTCGGAGATGTACAGCTTGTCGCCGTCCGGCGTGGAGGCGCACATGCCGGTGAAGTCCGATGTCGCGGGCGAGAACGCGTCGGTCATGCCGAGCGCCTGCAGCGCCTTGGCGAGCGAGAAGGTCGCCGAGGTGAAATCGAACTTCGGCACGGACAGCGAGACGAGAGAGCTCGCCGTCGGCGGCGCGAGGGCTGCGCTCCCGGCCGAGAGCGCGCCTTCGTAGGTCGCCAGGTCGCCGTGCGGCAGAGCGATCACCACCTCCAGCTGGCCGCCGGAGAGCGGCAGCCCGACGATCTGCGCCTGACCGTCGTCGACGTAGGGGAGAGTGCCTCCCTGGTTCATGAACGGCGTCGACTCGGTGGTGCCGTCGGCCTTGGTGAAGGTCGCCGGGGCGGTCGCCGAGACCTGGAAGGGCGTCGCCCAGGGGAGCTTCAGGTGGATGGCGTTCACCAGCACCAGGCGCGTGCTGTCGTCGATCGATCCTTCG
>JAMFST010000519.1 GCA_026225435.1 Labilithrix luteola | reverse complement strand
GTGGGCGATGGGCGGCTCGCTCAACGACGGCAAGGGGCAGCCGGAGCAGGACAACCCGGTGAGCCACGGCACCTCGCCGGCGCGCTTCCGCCAGATCAACGTGATCGACACCACCACGAAGAAGGGGGCCTGACGATGGACGCGCAGGAGCTGGAGGTCGTCGCGCGGCGGGCGCTCGACGCGGTGAAGAAGATCGCGCCGGACGCGCAGGTGCGCATCGGGGCGTGGTCCGGGAGCACCTCGAACATCCGCTTCGCGCTCGGGAGCGTGCAGTCGTGCGGGGACGTGAGCCAGGAGCGAGTGTCGCTCTTCGTGCAGCTCGGCAAGCGGCACGCGGAGACCGGCGGGAACCAGATCGACGACGCCTCGCTGGCCGCGCTGGCGGTGCGCGCGGTCGCCATGGCCAAGCTCGCGCCGGAAGATCCGGAGGCGATGCCGCTGGTCGGTCCGCAGACGTACGGCGCGGCCATCGACGGGTTCGACGCGTCGCTCGCCGCGGTGTCGGACGAGGCGCGCGCGCAGACGGCGGGCGTGGCGCTGGCCGCGACGAAGAAGGCCGGGTTGAAGGGGGCAGGCTACTTCGAGACCAACGCCGGCACCCTGGTGGTCATCGATTCGGCCGGCCTGCGCGCGAGCACCCGCTCCACCTACGGCGAGCTGACGATGACCGCGCGCACGGCGGACGGAAGCGGGTCGGGCTGGGGCATCGCCGCCGGGAACCGGGCGCAGGATCTCGACGCCGGCACCGTGGTGCGCGCCGCGTGCGACAAGGCCGTCCGCTCGGCGCGCGCGCGTCCGCTCCCTCCGGGGAAATACACCGTGGTGCTCGAGCCGGCCGCGGTCGGCGACCTGCTCTCCTTCCTCGAGTCCCCGCTCGACGCGCGCTCGGTAGACGAGGGGCGCTCGGCGCTCACCCGGCGCGGCGGCGGCAACCGCCTGGGCGAGCGCATCGCCAGCGACCTCATCACGCTGCGCTCCGACCCGTCGGATCCCGAGCTGCCGGTGTCCCCCTTCGACGAAGGGAGCGGTCTCGCCCGCAAGCCGATCGTCTGGATCGATCGCGGCAAGCTCGCGGTGCTCTCCTACAGCCGTTACTGGGCGGCCAAGCAGGGGAAGGAGCCGACGGCGCACGGCGGCTGGCACCTGCTCGGGGGCAAGGCGGCGTCGGTCGACGAGCTCGTCGCCGGGGTGAAGCACGGGCTGCTCATCACCCGCTTCTGGTACACGCGCACGCTCGATCCGCAGCTGGCGACGGCCACGGGGCTCACCCGCGACGGCGTCTTCCTCATCGAGAACGGGAAGATCAAGGAGCCGGTGAACAACTTCCGCTGGAACGAGTCGCCGCTCACCATGCTGAGGAACTGCGACGCGCTCACCGCCCAGACCTGGCGGGTGGACGGCAGCTCGCGGGTGCCGGCCCTGCGCACCCACGAGTTCAACATGGCGTCGCTCAGCGACGCGGTTTGACCAGAGACAGCATCACTGCACGTACGCCTTCGTCACGATGTCGCCCTGCTCGATGGCGAAGGCGTTGTCGAGGCCGGAGGTGACGACCGCGAAGCTCGAGAAGGACGTGTCGAGCCAGTAGTTGTCGCCCAGGTCGATGAAGTACTGCGACGAGCCGGTATCCTTGCCGGTGGTGGCGAGGCCGACGTAGCCGAGCTGCTGGCCGCCGGGGCCGGGCTCGTCGCGCAGCACGTAGCTGAAGTGCCCGTAGCCGTCCTTGTGCGGATCGCCCCCCTGGTCGATGAAGTTGGGGATCACCCGGTGGAACGGCAGGCCGTCGTACATCCCGTCCGCGGCCGCCTTGGCGAAGGCGGTGGCGGTGAGCGGCGCGCTCGAGAGCATCTGCAGCGTGATGGTGCCGTGGGTCGTCTCGAGGACCACCTTCGAGTGCGTCGCCGTGTTGATGGTGTCGACGCTCGGCGTGACCAGGGTGGGGGCGCTCTGGGCGCTCGCCTGCGCCGAGACGTCGGTGCCGGTGAGATCCTTGATCGCCGCGGCGGCGTTCACCGCGACCGAGCGCGAGGGGTCGTGGAGCATCGTCTGCAGCAGCGGCAGCTGGTCCTTCGCGCCGAGCGAGTCGATGGCGTAGATGATCCCGTTGCGACCGCTCAGGTACTGCTGATCGGTGAAGTACGGGTACACGGCGGCGCAGGCGTCGGCCATGTCGGTGAGGCTGAAGATGCTGGCCGACCAGCACACGACGTCCACCGCGAACTCGTCGTGGGTCGCGAGCGCCTTCTTGAAGAGCGGGTCGAGGATGGTGGTGATCGAGCTCGCCCCGTAGGCGGCGGTGAACTGCGCGCTCGTCAGGTAGGTCATCGAGTTGAGCGCGTTGAGCGCGTCGTGCTGGTCCGAGCTGTTGGCCAGGGTGAGCAGCGCGGCGGTGTCGGTGAAGGCGGCGTCGTAGATGGCAGCGTCGCGGTAGGGGGAGCTCGGCGCCCCCAGCTCGGCGGTCACGAACGGCGCGGCGGTGGTCGGATCGAGCGCGGTGAGCGCCGTGAGCGCGGCGGAGGCCACTGCCGGATCGCTCGAGGTCTTCGCGGTCACCAGGCTGGCGAGGGTGGCCGACAGCGGAGCGGCGTCCGCACCGAGCGCGGTCACCGCGCTGAGCGCCGCCTGCACCACGCTGGGAGAGGGGTCACCGAGCGCGGTCGTCACCAGCGCGAGGACGGCAGCGGAGCTCCCCTGCAGCGAGAGATCCGCGGCGGCAGCGGCGCGGACCGACGGGCTGACCGTGGTGTCGGCGAACAGCTTGGTGAGCGCGGTGAGCGAGGTCGGCGAGGCGATCTGCGCGACGGCGGTGGTGAGCCAGCGGGCGCCCGCCTTGTCGCCCGATGCGACGCGCTGGAAGGCGAGGGTGGAGAGCGCGTTGACGTTGGACTCGGTCGCGCCCGGGAAGGTCGACAGCGCGCGCGCGCCGG
>JAMFST010000518.1 GCA_026225435.1 Labilithrix luteola | reverse complement strand
ACCATTGCCGCGCCCGACAGCCCCACGTGGAAGGTCGAGCGCGTCGGGTGAAGCTGCACGGCGCAAGCTTACTCGCGATTTGCCCCTTGCGCGCGCCCGGGCGCCTTGGTCTTCTCCCGCCCGAATGATCCGCTGGCCCGCCGACAAGAAGCTCACCGCAGACGCCAAGACGAACCTCGAGCGCTTCCGCCAGACAGCGGCCGCCAAGGCGCTCGAAGCCGAGCCGCAGACCTGGCACTTCCAGAACTGGTCGTGGACGACCGACGCGCCCGTCCGCCTGATCCTGGAGAACCCGGATCACCACGTGCTGACCTTCACGCTCGACGAGCACGGCATGTGGACCATGCGCGAGGCCAACGTCAGCCCGCACATCCGCGCCTACCTCCCGTCCGAGGACGAGATCGCCGCCAAGGAAGCGGCGCAGGAAGACGCGCTGCACCTCCGGTAGCAGCGACCCCGCTAGGGCAGCGTCGTCGCCTTCGGGGGCTTGTTCGCGCAGATGCGGATGGCCTCGTCCATCGCGCGGTGGTCGACCTCCAGCTTCGTCTCCTCGCCCCCGCTCATCTCCGTGGCCGTCGCCTTGTCGAGGTCGACGGTCGCAAAGGAGAGCGTCTCGATGTGCTCGGGGTGGTCGATGAACGTCTGGAAGGTCCAGGTGGGGTCGCTCGCCGTGGGCGCGATCGTCATGCCGCCGCAGTGCACCGTCGGGTCGTGCGCCTCGTCGACGAGCTTCAGACACTCTGCGCTTGTCGTGCGGACCTGGTCGGCCACGATGGCCGCGACGGCGTCCTCGCAGTTCTCGCCTGCCTCGCGCGCCGCCTCGCGGTTCTTGTCGGTCGTCTCGTCCCCCTCCTGCGAGACGAGGCCGTTCTCGAAGTCGAGGTACGCGGCGTAGGTCGTCGTCTTGCCACCGACGGTGCTCGTCTTGGCGAAGGTGACGCGCCCGCCGGTCACGCTCAGATCGGCGATCTTCTGGCTGAAGTCGGGGTGCTTGGCGAGGTAGCCGGTCTTGGCCTTCACCACCGCGGCGCGGGTCGCCCCGGCGGTGCCGTAGAAGACGATGGACTTCGCGTTGTACATCGGACCGAGCGCGGCCATGTCCTTGCGATTGAGCGCGTCGTTCCACGCCCGCACCTTGTCGGCGTAGCCGTGCGGATCCGCGCCCGCGTCGTGGGCAGCCGCCGTGGCACCGGCGTCGACCGGCGCAGAGACCGCCGCATCAGCCGTCGCGGCATCGACGGAGGCCGGCGGGTCGTGCTTGCAGGCGGCCAAGGCGACGACCAGCGCCGCCGCCAGCGCCGCCGCCAGCCCTGGTCCGGCCTTCAAACCGCGCGCACCCCGCGCCGGTACCCGACGCGATTGAGCGCCTCCTCGACGATCTGATCGCGCGCCTTGGGATCCCCCTCGGCCTCCGCGGTCAGCACCAGCCGGTGCGCGAGCACCGCCGGTGCCATCGCGCGCACGTCGTCCGGCACGAGGAACGGCCGCCCCTGCATGAGCGCCCAGGCCTTGGCCGCCGACACGAGCGCCAGCGTCGCCCGCGGGCTCGCCCCCAGCGCCACCCGGTTGTGCGTGCGCGTGTACGTCGTCAGCCCCACGGCGTAGTCGAAGAGGTCGTCCTCGACGTGGATGCGTGCGGCCAGCTCCTGCAAGGTCACCAGCTCGGCGGCTCCGAAGATGGGCCGCACCTTGGGCGCCTCGACGCCGAAGGTCTTGAGCATCTGCGCCTCCTCGCGCGGCGTCGGGTACCCGATGGGCACGCGCACGAGGAAGCGATCGATCTGCGCCTCGGGCAGGGGATAGGTCCCCTCGAGATCGATCGGGTTCTGCGTCGCCAGCACGAGGAAGGGCGAGGGGAGCTCGAACCTGTCCCCCTCGATGGTGACCTGCCGCTCCTGCATCGCCTCGAGCAGCGCGCTCTGCGTCTTGGCGGGGGCGCGGTTGATCTCGTCGGCCAGCACCACGTTGGCGAAGATCGGCCCCGGCCGCAGGGTGAAGGTCCCCTCCTTCGGCGAGAGCACGTAGGTGCCGGTGATGTCCGCCGGCAGCAGATCGGGGGTGAACTGGATGCGCCGCGCGCTGCAGGCGACCGCCGCGGCGAAGGCCTTCACCAGCGTCGTCTTGGCCACGCCCGGCACGCCCTCGAGCAGCACGTGCCCCTTGGCCAGGAGCGCCGCCAGGATCCACTCGAGCGCGCGCGAGCTGCCGATGTACGTCCGGGCCACCTCCTGGCGCAGCTGTTCGATGCGCTCCTTGGCCGCGGAGATCTCCGTCGCCGGTGCGGCGCTCACGAGCGCGCTACCACGTCTGCGGCGCTCACGAGCGCGCTGCCTCGGCGAGGATCCGCTCGACCGAGCGCGACGCCTCCACCACCTCTTTGTCCGCCACCGGTTTCATCGCCCCCGCCCGTTCGGAAAGCACCATCGTCTCGATCGTCCCCATTCGTAACAGAAGCTGTCGCAGCGCGGCGAGCGCTTCGCTCCCCAGCAGCCGCTTGCTCTCCACCGCCTGCACCAGCCGCTCCGGCCCGGGCACGCGTTCGAGCCCGAGCCTCGAGGTGAGCTCTTCCTCGAGAGCGCTTTTCAGCTCCATCATGGCGAGCACCCGCGACGTCTCCGGCGCCAGCAGCACCGCCGCGTGCCCCGCCGCCCCCCCTTGTGCCACCAGGCTCGTCGCCCGCACGAAGCGCGGCTCCTTCGGCTTGTGCGTCCGCCCCGCGCGCGAGCCGACCCAGAGGACCAGCCCGAGCCCGGCGAGCACCGCGCCGGCGTAGGCCG
This sequence comes from Labilithrix luteola, assembly GCA_026225435.1. Taxonomy (GTDB): domain Bacteria; phylum Myxococcota_A; class Polyangia; order Polyangiales; family Polyangiaceae; genus JAMFST01. The sequence goes on along the minus strand of JAMFST010000518.1, from coordinate 118 downwards.
CTTCGGGCGGCATCCCCGTCTTGCGCATCTGCTTGAGCGCGTCGGTGAAGGCCCGCAGCCGCGCTCGCGTGTCGTCCCCCAGGAGCCCCGGATCGCCCCCCTTCTGGGTGAGCGCGTT
>JAMFST010000517.1 GCA_026225435.1 Labilithrix luteola | reverse complement strand
GCTCGCCCGCCGGCGCGCTCGAGGCGGTGAAGGCCGAGGAGCTCGACGTCGCGCTGCTCGACATGAACTACGCGCGCGACACGACCTCGGGGGGCGAGGGGCTCGACCTGCTCACCGAGCTGCGGGCGCTCGATCCGCGGCTGGCGGTGGTGATGATGACCGCCTGGGGGAGCGTGCAGGGGGCGGTCGAGGCGATGCGTCGCGGCGCCAACGACTACGTGGAGAAGCCGTGGCAGAACGAGCGGCTGCTGGCGATCCTGCGGCTGCAGGTGGAGCTGCGCAACGCGCAGGTGCAGACGGCGCGCCTCCACGCGCACCGCACCCGTGAGAGCCGCCGCGACCTGCCGGAGCTGATCGCCGTCTCGCCGGAGATGGAGCCGGTGCTGCGGATGATGGAGCGGATCGCGCCGTCGGACGCCAACGTGCTCGTCACCGGCGAGCACGGCACGGGCAAGGACGTCGTCGCGCGCTGGATCCACGCCGCGTCGAACCGGGCGGACAAGGCGTTCGTCCCGGTGAACGCCGGCGCGCTCGCCGACGGCGTGTTCGAGAGCGAGCTGTTCGGGCACGTGAAGGGGGCCTTCACCGATGCGAAGGCGGACCGCATCGGCTGCTTCGAGCTCGCCGATGGCGGCACCTTGTTCCTCGACGAGATCGGCACGATGCCGCTCGGGCAACAGGCGAAGCTGCTGCGCGTGCTGCAGACCGGGGAGCTTCAACCGGTGGGCTCGTCGCGCACGCGCCGGGCGGACGTGCGCGTGGTGGCGGCGACGAACCTCGACGTGGCCGGCGGCGTCGCTCGCGGCGCCTTCCGCGAGGACCTGCTCTACCGGCTGAACACCGTGGAGCTGCACCTCCCGCCCCTGCGCGAGCGGCACGCGGACGTGGTGGCGCTGGCGGCGCACTTCCTCGCCCGCAAGGCGCAGCGCTACGGCAAGGCGCTCGCCGGCTTCGGCGCCGAGGCGATGGCCGCGCTGGTGGCGCACCGCTGGCCGGGAAATGTACGGGAGCTGGAGCACGTGGTGGAGCGCGCGGTGGTCCTCGCCGAGGGGGCGCAGGTGGAGCTCGTGGATCTGAACCTGCGTCGCTCGTCGGAGCAGGCCGAACGCCTCGAGTCGCTCACGCTGGCGGACGCGGAGGCACGCCTGGTGCGCAAGGCGCTCGATCGGGCAGGGGGGAACGTGGTCGCCGCGGCGGAGGCGCTCGGGCTCTCGCGCAGCGCGCTGTACCGGCGGCTGCAGCGGCTGGGCATCCAGGTCCCGTGAGGCGCGCTCCGTGAGCGACGGATGAAGGCCGTCGAGGTCGCGCGTAGCCTCGCCGTCGCGTTGCCGCCCGCGCTCGTCGCTGGCTGGTTGCTTTCGCGCGATCCGTCCACGGCGCGAGCGGCCTTCACCTGGGAGTCGCTCGGGGCGTCGGTGGCGCTCTCGGTGGGGATCGCTCTGGTGCAGAGTGCACGCTTCTCCCGCCGCCTGGGGACGGTGTCCTCGGTGCTGGCGGCCTATCGCGATGGCGACTTCGGGGCGCGTGCCCGGGTGCGGCCGGGGGACTCGGCGCTCGTCGAGACGATCGACGAGCTCAATCGCCTCGGCGCGGGGTTGCGTGATCAGCGACTCGGTTCGCTCGAGTCATGGGCGCTCGTGCGCAAGGTGATGGCGGAGCTCGACGCGGTGGTGCTCGCCTTCGACGAGGCGGGGCACGTGCGCCTGGCCAACGACGCGGCCGCGCGCGTGCTCGGCCGCCCGGCGACGAAGCTGCTGGGGGTGAGCGCCGTCGCGCTGGGGATCGCCGATCTGCTCACCGGTGCGGCGCCGCGCGTGCTGCGCGAAGGCTTACCCGCGCTCGCCGGCTCGTGGGAGCTGCGTCGCGGCCAGTTTCGCCTCTCGGGCGCGCCGCACACGCTGGTGGTCCTCGCCGATCTGCGCGGCGCGCTGCGAGCCCAGGAGCGCGACGCGTGGAAGCGCCTGGTGCGCGTGATGGGGCACGAGATCAACAACTCGCTCGCGCCCATCCAGTCGATCGCACGCAACCTGCAGACGCTCTTCGCCCGGCCCGAGCGACCGGCCGACTGGGCCGAGGACGTGGAGAGCGGCCTGTCCGTCGTCGCGCGCCGGGCCGAGGCGCTGGGGCGCTTCATGAGCGGCTACGCCGAGCTCGCGCGCCTGCCTCCACCGCGCCTCGGAAAGGTCGACGTGCCACGCTGGGTCGCGCGGGTGGTCGCCCTCGAGCAGCGCCTCGCGGTGCAGGTCACCGGTGGTCCCGACGTCGAGATCGACGGCGACGCCGACCAGCTCGACCAGCTGCTGATCAACCTGGTGAAGAACGCCGTCGAGGCGACGCTCGAGAGCGCGACCGCGACCGCGGCCACGGCCACGCAAGCCGCGCGAGGCGGGGTTCGCGTGCGCTGGGAGGTGCGCGGCGAGCTGTGCGTCGTGACCGTCGACGACGACGGCCCCGGTGTGAACGAGAGCGCCAACCTCTTCGTCCCCTTCTTCACCACCAAGAGCTCGGGCTCGGGGATCGGCCTCGCTCTCTCGCGCGAGATCGCCGAGGGGCACGGCGGCGACGTGGTGCTGCGCTCGCGAGCGGACGCGACGGGCGCCGAGGCCGAGGTGATGATCCCGCTGCGCGCCTGAGCGACCTGCCCGGGCGCGGTGCAGCGTCGTGCAGCCGGCTGCACCACGCCGGTGCAGAAAGCGCAGTCGGAGGGGGAAATCCTCGGGAACAGCGGTTGGCACCGTCTTCGCTCTGGCAGGGGGCGGAGGCAGCTGTCCATGGAGATCAGGTTCTGGGGTGTTCGAGGGAGCGTGGCGTCGCCGGGCCCGGACACGGCGCGGGTCGGCGGCAACACGAGCTGCGTGTCGGTGCAGTGCGGCGCGACCACGCTCATCCTCGACGCGGGGACCGGGTTGCGTGGCCTCGGCTCGTCGCTGCTCGCGCAGGGTGCGAAGAGCGGAGGCGGACCGCTGGAGGCGACGCTGCTCCTGTCGCACGTGCACTGGGACCACATCCAGGGGCTGCCCTTCTTCACCCCGCTGTACATCCCGGGCACCCGGCTCACGGTGGCGGGGACGGCGAGCGGGCGGACCCGGTCGTTGATGGCGACGCTGGAGACGCAGATGTCGGCGCCGCATTTCCCCGTCCGCATCGCCGATGTCGGCGCGACGCTCGGCACCAAGAACCTCGTCCCCGGCGCGGTGACCCGCATCGGCGAGGCGACGGTGATCGCCGCCGAGCTGGACCATCCCGGCGGAGTGACCGCCTACCGCATCGAGCACGAGGGGCGCGTGCTGGTCTACGCGACCGACGTGGAGCACGGCGCCACGCTCGATCCGCGGCTGGTGAACCTGGCGCGGGGGGCCGACGCGTTGATCTACGACGCGCAGTACACGCCCGAGGAGTACCCGCAGAAGCGTGGCTGGGGGCATTCGACGTACGCGATCGGCGCCGAAGTGGCCGCCGCGGCCGGCGTGGGCGAGCTGCTCCTCTTTCACCACGACCCGACGCGCACGGACGAGGGGGTGGAGGCGATCGAGGAGCGCGCTCGCCAGCTCTTTGCCCCGACCCGCGCCGCCCGTGAAGGGCTCGCCATTGACCTCCCGGAGGTGGCCGACCTCGCGCCCGATTCGCGCGCGGCGTGACGGCGACGCCGCTTCTCTCTACGATCGACGTGGTCCCCGGGATCATGTCGTCGCGCCTCTCGCTCCTCATCGACCTCGCGTCGCTCGCCTCGCGCGAGGTCGATCTCGATCAGCTGCTGCAGTCGGCCTGCTCGCGCATCGCCGAGGCGGTCGAGGCCGAGCGCGCCACGCTGTGGCTGGTCGACGCCGAGCGGGGCGAGCTGGTGGCGCGGGTCGCCACCGTGGCCACCGCCGAGGAGATCCCCGCGCTGCGCATGCCCATCGGCCGCGGCCTGGCCGGGCACGTCGCCGCCAGCGGGGAGACGGTGCGCATCGACGACGCCGCCGGCGATCCCCGCTTCGACGGGAGCGTCGACAAGGCCACCGGCTACCGCACGCGCTCGATGATCGTCACGCCGGTGCGCGAGTCGCAGGACGAGCCGGTGCGCGGCGTCCTCCAGGTGCTCAACCGGCGCGGCGGCGGCGCCTTCGACGAGGCGGACGAGCGCTATGTGGCCGCGCTGGCCGCGCAGTTCGCCCGCCTGCTCTCGCTGACCACCTTGCGCGCCGCCGAGCCGAGCGGTCCGGGCGTCACCTTGCGCGGCCCCTTCAACCACATCGTCGGCCGCAGCGACGCGCTCGCCAGCGTGTACCGCCAGATCACCCTCGCCGCCGAGACGATGGCCACGGTGCTCCTGCGCGGCGAGACCGGCGTCGGCAAGGGGCTCTTCGCGCGCGCGGTGCACGTGAACTCGGAGCGGCAGGGGGGCCCCTTCGTGACGCTCGACTGCACCACCTTGCCGGCGCAGCTGGTCGAGAGCGAGCTGTTCGGGCACGAGCGCGGCGCCTTCACCGGCGCGGATCGGCGGGTCATCGGGCGCATCGAGACCGCCAGTGGCGGCACGCTCTTCCTCGACGAGATCGGCGACCTGCCGCTCGACCTGCAGGGGAAGCTGCTGCGCGTGCTGCAGGAGCGCACCTTCGAGCGGGTCGGCGGGCGCACCTCGCTCGATGCCGACGTGCGCATCGTCTGCGCCACGCACCGCGATCTCGAGAAGGCGATCGACGAGGGGCGCTTCCGCGAGGACCTCTACTACCGGCTGCGCGTGGTCGAGATCGAGGTGCCCACCTTGCGGGCGCGCGGGCCGGAGGAGATCGAGCGGCTCGCCCACCACTTCGCCGAGCTGTACGCGCGGCGCTACCGGCGGCCGCCGAGCCAGTTCTCGCCGTCGGCGCTCGAGGCGCTGCGGGCGCACTCCTTCCCCGGCAACGTGCGCGAGCTGGAACACTGGGTGGAGAGCGCCGTGGTGCTCGCCGAGGACGGTCACATCGAGCGGCAGCACCTGCCGCGGGCGCGGCGCACGGCGAAGAGCCTGCGACCGAGCG
>JAMFST010000516.1 GCA_026225435.1 Labilithrix luteola | reverse complement strand
GCCGATGTAGGGTACGACCCAGTCGGCGCAGGTCTCGATAAAGAGATCGTCGTAGAGCTGCTCAATGTTGAGCTCGACGCCCGAGAGTTGTGCGGCGATGGCATCGATGAGGGCTTCGAGGGGACCGTGGGGCTCGAGCTGAAGATCGGCGAAGACGGCCTCGTCGAGTCGGTCATCGTGCGCCAGCCGGCGGGGCACGGGTTCGACGAGGCGGCGGTCACGGCGGTCAAGGGCTGGACGTTCGAGCCGGCCAGGCGCGGGAACGCGCCCCTGCGCTCGACGCTGCAGCTGTCTCTCCCCTTCACGCTCCCGGCGGACGCGGCGCCGGCCGCTCCGCCGGCGAGCAGCGGCGGCCCGCTCACCGAGCAGCGCGGGGCCGATCAGTCGACCCTGGTCATCGCCGAGCGCGCCGTGCCGCCGGCGAACGCCGCCTCCGACTCGAACACCACGCACGACGAGCTGATGCTGCGCCCGCGCTACAAGACGGAGAACCTGATCGAGGCGGTGCCCGGTCTCTTCTCGGTGCAGCACTCGGGCGGCGGCAAGGCGCAGCAGTACTTCCTCCGCGGCTTCGACGCCGATCACGGGACGGACATCGCCTTCTCCATCGACGGTGCACCGATCAACATGGTGAGCCACGGCCACGGCCAGGGCTTCTCCGACCTCCACTTCATCATCCCGGAGACCGTCGAGTCGCTCGACGCGACCAAGGGGCCATACTCGGCGCGCGCCGGTGACTTCGCCACCGCCGGCTCGGTGAACTTCCGCATGGCCGACCACGCGGCCGAGAGCATGGCCAAGGTGGAGGTCGGCCCCTGGGGGCACACCCGCCTCGTCGCCCTCGAGTCACCGGACCTCGGCGCGGACTGGCGCATGCTCGTCGCCGCCGAGGTCTTCCACGACAACGGCCCCTTCATCCACCCCGACGACTTCGATCGCTTCAACGGCTACGTGAAGGTCACCCACGCGCTCGACGATCGCAGCGAGGCGTCGCTCACGCTGACGGCCTACGGCGGATCGTGGAGCGCCTCGGGCGTGCTCCCCGCGCGTGCGGTCTGCGGCGAAGGGGACGGGACGCCGACCCCTTCGGCCTACAGCGGTTCGCACTGCTTGAGCCGCTGGGACTCGCTCGACCCGACGCAAGGCGGCTCCACCCAGCGCGTGGAGGCGATCGCCGCGTACAAGCGCCGCTTCGCCAAGAACACCGACCTCGAGGCGAGCGCCTACGGTGTCCGCTACGGCTTCAAGCTGTTCGCCAACGACGGCATCGCCGCCTCCTTCCAGCCCGACGGCCTTCTGTACGGCTCGCAGGTGGAGCAGGACGATTCGCGCCTGGTCGTCGGCGGCAAGGTGGAGATCGTCAACCGCTACAAGCTCGACGACATCGACATCAAGTCGACCTTCGGCATCTCGGTGCGCAACGACGGCATCCACAGCGAGCTGCATCGCACCCAGGGGCGCACCCGCCTCGACGGGATCGACTCGGTCATCCCCGGCCCCATCGCCGACTCGGACATCGACGAGACCGAGATCGGGATCTACGCCGAGGAGAACGTGCACCTGACCAAGTGGCTGCGCTTCGTGGCCGGCATCCGCGGTGATCGCATCGACGCCGACGTGGAGAACCAGAGCTCGGTCGCGGTCGACCAGGTCTCCGGTGCGCGCGGCCAGGGGCAGTTCTCCCCCAAGGCGAGCGTCATCGTCTCGCCGGCGAAGCTCGTCGATCTCTTCGCCAACTACGGCCGTGGCTTCCACTCCAACGACGCGCGCACCGACTTCAGCGGCTCGCTGGTGACGCTCATCTCGACGGCGACGGGCTACGAGACCGGCGCCGTGGTCCGGCCGATCAGGGGGCTCTCGCTGAGCGCGGTCGGCTTCATCCTCGATCTGCAGTCGGAGCTCACCATCGACGGCGACGACGCCACCACCAGCGCCGCCGGGCCCACCCGCCGCTACGGCGGCGAATTCACTGCCCGCTACGCCATCAACGACGTCTTCTACGCCGACGCCTCCTTCACCGCGACGCACGCGCGCTACACGGACCAGGCGGACATCGCCGCGCACACCGATCTGGTCGCTCTCGCGCCGGTGCGCACCTTCTTCGCCGGCCTCGGCGCGAAGAAGGCGGTCGGGGCGTTCACCTTGTACGGATCGGCGCGGGTCAAGTCGATGTCCGACCGCGCCGCCACCAGCGACGGCACGCTCACCGCGACCGGCTTCACCTTGTTCGACGCCGATCTCGGCGTGCGCTGGAGGTTCCTCGAGGTGGGCGCGGACATGCTCAACATCGGCAACGCCGACTGGCGCGAGGGGCAGTTCGCCGTCAACTCGCGCCTGCCGGGCGAGGGGGCAAACCCGCCGCAGGGGATGTCGTTCACGCCGGGCATTCCCCGCACGGTGCTCGGTCACGCGGCGGTGTACTGGTGAGCGCGCAGATGCAGGCGAGACGGACGATGACGACGCTGCTGGTGCTGGCGCAGCTTGCCGCGCAGGTGAGCCCGGCGCTGGCCGCTCCGCCGAGACCGCCGACCGCGGCGTCGCCGGCGCAGCGCGAGAAGAGCGGCGAGGCGAAGTTCGACGCGGAGGACTACCAGGGGGCGCTCGCCGACTTCACCGCAGCCGAGGAGGCGGCGCCGTCGCCGCGCCACCAGTGGTTCATCGGCCATAGCCAGGATCACCTGCAGCACTACCGCGCGGCG
>JAMFST010000515.1 GCA_026225435.1 Labilithrix luteola | reverse complement strand
TCGCTTCGCCCCCGGCGGCGCCGAGACGTTCACCGTGCGCGGCCTGGAGCCGAACAAGCCGCTGCGCCTGGTGCTGCGGACGGCGCCCGAGCACCGCGAGCAGGTGGCGGTGGTCGCCGGTGGGCGCGGCATCGGGCAGCTCGACGTGCCGGCCGAGTCGGGCTGGGTCGAGGCGGCGATGAGCATCCCCGCCGACGCGATCGGTGCCGACCGCAGCGTGACCTTCGCGCTGCAGAACGTCGGCGACGCGGACTTCGTCGACTACCACGTGTGGATCGAGCAATGACCCGCCTCGCCGTTCTCCTCGGGCACTGGTCGGCGCCCCCCGACGTGGCCGCGCGCGGTGCGGTCCTGGTGGCCGCGCTCCTGATGGCGCTGGCGCTGTTGCCGGGACAGCGCGCCCGCGGGCTCCTCGCCGACCACTCGCGAACGCTGGTGATCACAATCAGCGCCTTCCTCGCCGGCTTCCTCTCGCTCGGCTACGTCGTCCTCTACCTGCACGGCGGCCCGCGCATCATCGACGCGACGACGTACTTCCTGCAGGGGCGCGCGCTCTCGCACGGCGCCTTCGCCTGGCCGCTCTCCGATCCGAGCGAGGCGGTGCGCGGCCGCTTCCTCTACGCCCACGACGGACGCATCGGCGGCATCTTCCCGCCGGGCTACCCGCTGCTCCTGGCGATCGGCTTCCGCCTCGGCGCGCCGATGGTGGTGGGGCCGTTCACGGCCATCGCGCTGGTGCTCGTGACCTACGCGCTCGGCCGCTCGCTGGCGCGCAACCTGGACGAGCGCGAGGCGAGCGCCCGCACAGCCGCGCACCTGTCGGTGGTGTGTGCGGCGCTGCGGTACCACACGGCCGACACCATGGCGCACGGGGTGTCGGCGCTGGAGATCGCCGTCGCGCTGCTCGCCGCGAGCGAAGGGGCGCGCTGGCTCTCGTCGCGCGCGCCGGAGGACGTGCGCACCGGGCGGCTCCTCTTCCTCGGCGCGGGGCTAGTGCTCGGCCTGCTCGGCGCGACCCGGCCAGTCTCGGCGATCGGCGCGGGCGTCGCCGTCGTCGCGCTGGCGTTCTCGAGCAGCTCCCGCACGCGCGCACGTCTCGGCTCCGTTGCTGTCGTCGTCGTCGGATTGCTCCCCGGTCTCGGCCTTCTCCTCCTCTCGCAGCACGCGGTCACCGGCCACTGGCTCGCCTCCACGCAGCGCGCCTACTACGCCACCAGCGATGGCCCGCCGGGCTGCTTCCGCTACGGATTCGGCGCCGGCATCGGCTGCCTCGAGGAGCACGGCGACTTCGTCCGCGACCGTCTGCCGCACGGCTACACGCTGCTCGCCGCGCTGCTCACCACCTTGCGCCGGCTGCACCTGCACCTGCGCGACGTGCTCAGCTTCGAGCCGCTCGCGCTGCTGGTGGTGGTGCCGTTTCTCCCGTTCGGCGCGGCCCGCGCGCAGAGAACCGGCCCGATCCGCGCCGCCGGCCTGCTGCTCGTCGTCCACGTGCTCGCCTACGCGCCCTTCTACTTCGACGGCGACTACCCCGGTGGCGGCGCGCGGTTCTTCGCCGATCTGCTCCCCGTCGAGCACGTGCTCGCGGCGATCGGCCTCGCGCTGCTGGTGGCTCGCGCCCGGCCGCGCCTCCGGCACGCCTATCCCCGCCTCGCGCTCGCGGTCGTCGCCCTGGCGCTCTTCGCCTTCGGGGTGCACACCGTCAACGATCACCGCGAGCTCGCCGCGCGCGACGGCGGCTCACCGATGTTCGAGACGCACCTGGTGCAAGGGGCCAACGGCGCGGACCACGGCCTGGTCTACTTCGACACCGACCACGGCTTCGACCTCGCCTACGACCCGCAGCAGGATCCGGCGGTGAAGGGGGCGAGCAAGGAGAGCGAGTCGCTCGCGCCCAAGGATCCCGACGCGCCGGTCCCCATCAGCCTGCGCGCCGTCCGCCGCCGCAACGACGACGGCGATCGCCTCGTCTACGACAAGGCGGGCAAGCCGGCGTCGTTTCGCTACCTCTTCGACCCGCAGGCCGCGCCCGCCGAGCCGAAGGTGGAGTCCTGGACGCCGACACGTATCGGCCCGCGGGACAGCTGGCGCTTCGAGGCGGAGTCCTCCTGGCCGCCCCTCGAGCAGCACGACGCGTGGGCCGAGCCGGTCTGGATCGACGGGCTGTCCAACGGGCGCGCGCTGGTCGCCACCGGTCCAGCCATCTATGGGGTCGAGCCCGACTCCCGCGTGGATGGGGTCGAGCCCGCCCCCGGGGCCTCCACCGGCGAGATCGTCACCACCCTCCCCGTCCCCGGCAGCGACGCCATCTGGACCTTCACGCCGCGCATCGTCATGCGCGGGATCCGCGGCCACGCCGAGCTGATCATCGGCACCGCGCCCGACCAGGTGACCTGGACCTGGGACGACATCCCGCCGGCGATGCTCGGCCCGCGCGAGCTGGCGACCCAGAACATCGCGACCCACGGTCAGGCCACGGTCCCGGTGCTCCTGCGGGTCAGCGGCCAGGTGGCCTGGGATCGCACGATGGTCCGCGCCCGTTGACGCGTCCGTGACAGGTCCATGACGCGGCCGGTGTGGTCAAATTGGACACCCGATCAAAAATCATTGCGCTCGTAACCCCCCGGGAGCGTTGGACCGTTGACGAGCAAAACGGACCGGGTGTACCGCTCGAGGTGGGGGGGCAGCAGCCATGATTAAGCAGGATGATTTGGAGGCGGCGATGACCAAGAGCGAGCTGATCGACCGCATGGCGGCGCAAGGCGATCTCACCAAGGCCAGAGCGGAGCTCGTCGTGAATTGCGTCTTCGACGCAATGACCGAGTCGCTCCAGCGCGGCGAGGGGATCGAGATACGCGGGTTCGGCAGCTTCACCGTCCGCCCGTACAAGCCGTACTCGGGGCGCAACCCGCGCACCGGGCAGCCCGTGCCGGTCCCGGCCAAGCGCCTGCCCTTCTTCAAGGTCGGCAAGGAGCTGCGAACGCTCGTGAACGGTAGCCGCGGCTACGCCATCACGGGCGGCGACGACGAAGCCGACTGATACGTCTCGAGGCACTGACGTGGTCGCGGACGGGTGGTATACGGCGCGGCCATGTCTTCCTCGATCGAGCTTCACGACGCGTCCAGCCGCGCTCTCGCCAAGTGCCTCGGACACCCGCGCACGGCGCTGGTCGTCGGGCGTGATCTCGGAAACGCCGTCGCCATCCTCGAGGGGCGTGGCGCCGAGGTGCAGGTCGTCGACTCCGGCGCCTTGCCCGCCGGCTCGGTCGATCTCGTCGTCGCATCCGAGGCGACCATCCTCGCCGACGGCAACGCTCTCACCGGGAGCCTGAAGGGGGCGCTCGGCGACGAGGGGCACGTCGTCATCGTCGCGCCGCCGCACGCCGGCCAGTCCAAGCTCGAGGCGCAGCGGATCTCCAGCGTCGACGGTCGCCTGCGCGACGCGGGGCTCGAGATCATGCGCGCCGAGCCGAGCGCCGCCTTGAACCCGGGCGTGCGCCTGGTGCGCTCGGTGCACTCGCTCTACACCGGCGAGCCGTCTCCGGTGACCGAGCACCACGGCATCGTCATCGCCCGCCGCGCGCCCACGCCGAAGAAGATGTCCTTCACCATCGGCATGCTCAGCATGAACGAGGAGGAGAGCGTCGAGGCGATGATCAAGGACATCCGCGCCATCGCGCCGGACGCCAAGATCCTCCTGGTCGACAGCTCGCGCGACCGCACGCCGGAGATCGCCGAGAGGCTCGGCGCGCGCGTCGTCCGCCAGCTCCCGCCGCGTGGCCATGGCCCGGCGATGGAGAAGCTGATGTACGAGGCGTCGAAGGGGAGCGACGCGCTCATCTACCTCGACTGCGACTTCACCTACCCGGCCAGCTACATCCCGCGCATCCGCGAGCTGCTCGAGGCGGGCGCCGACGTGGTGAACGCCACGCGCACGCACCACTACCCGAAGGCGATGCCCGTCCCGAACTTCCTCGCCAACCGCTTCTTCGCGGCGAGCGCGCAGCTGGTGCACGGCGTGCCGACGACCGACGTGCACAGCGGCATGCGCGGCTACCGCAGCTCGATGATCCGCGCCTTCGACTTCAGCGGCGAGGGGGACGCGCTCCCGCTCGACACGCTCATCCTGCCGGCGCGCGCCAACTACAACATCGCCGAGATGCCCATCCCGTACCAGGAGCGGGTCGGCGACTCGAAGCTCGCCAAGGTGCGCGGCACGGTGTGGACCTTCATCCGCATCGCCGGCGCCATCGGCGAAGGGAAGCGCGTGTCGCGCAGCTCGCACTACCGCCACGTCGAGGAGACGTCCGGGTCATGAGCGCGGCCATGACCACGTTCGCGCCGGTGGCCGAGCAGATGGCCCTCCTCACCCGCGGGGCGGTCGACGTGCACGTCGTCAAGGAGCTCGAGGAGCGCCTCGAAGCTTCGCGCACGAGCGGCAAGCCGCTGAAGGTGAAGGCCGGCTTCGATCCCACGCGCCCGGATCTGCACCTCGGCCACGCGGTTCTCCTGAACAAGCTGCGCCAGTTCCAGGAGCTGGGGCACGAGGTCACCTTCGTCGTCGGCGAGTTCACCGCCATGGTGGGCGATCCGACCGGCGCCAACGACGCCCGCCCGCGCCTCACGCGCGAAGACGTGCAGAAGGCGGCGGTCACCTACACCGAGCAGTGCTTCAAGATCCTCGACCGGAGCACGACCATCGTGCGCTCCAACGGCGAGTGGCTCGACAAGCTCACGCCGGGCGAGCTCGTCGAGCTGATGGCCAAGAGCACCGTCTCGCGCATGCTCGAGCGAAACGACTTCGCCACGCGCTTCGCCGAGCACCGGCCCATCCACATCCACGAGTTCCTCTACCCGCTCCTGCAGGCCTACGACTCGGTGGCGCTCGACAGCGACATCGAGCTCGGAGGCACCGACCAGCTCTTCAACCTGCTCGTCGGGCGCGACCTCATGCCCAAGTACGGGCAGCGCGCGCAGATGGTCCTCACCGTGCCGCTCCTCGAGGGCATCGACGCCAAGATCGACGAGAGCGGCAAGGTCGTCGGCAAGAAGATGTCGAAGAGCGCCGACAACTACGTCGGCATCCTCGAGGCGCCGGCGGTGCAGTACCGCAAGATCATGCAGGTCGATGACCGCGTGATCTGGCGCTACTACGAGCTCCTCTCGGCGAAGACGAACGAGGAGATCACCGCGCTCAAGGCGGAGAACGACCCGCTCGACGCCAAGTCGCGCTTCGCCATCGAGATCATCACCCGCTTCCACGGCGCCCCTGCGGCCGAGGCGGCGAAGGCGGAGTTCGGCAAGAGCTACCTGCAGGACGAGCTGCCGGCCGACATCGCCGAGGTGAACGTGCCGACCGACGGGGCGACGCTGTGGGTCGCCAAGGCGCTCTCCGCCGCGGGGCTGGTGAAGTCCACCGGCGAGGGCAAGCGTCTGGTGGAGCAAGGCGGTGTCGAGGTGGACCGCGTGCGCGTGACCGAGGCGCAGCTGCAGCTCGAAGGCGGCAAGCGCTATCTCCTGCGCGTCGGCTCGAAGGTGCGTCGCTTCGCGTACGTGACCGTCTCGCGCGCGTCGTGATCGCGAGGCGGGGGATCGCCGCGGTCGCCACCTTCGTGCTGGCGGCCGCAGTCGCCGTTGGCCCACTCGCCGGATGCGGAGGCGCCAGCCAGGCGGTGCACGCGCCCGCGAACGAGGCGCCGCTCGTCACCTCGCCGCTGACGGCGCTGGCTCCGGCGGCGTCGCTCGTCTGGTTGCTCGACGTGCAGCCGCGCGCGCTGCTCGGCGACGCGACGCTCGCCCCGGCGGTGGCAGAGCTGATCCCGGACGCGACCTTCGCCAGCCTCTCACGGTTGTACGGCGTCGACGTCCGCACCGCCGAGGAGATCACCCTCGCCTCCTATCCGCAGGCGCAGCTGCTGCTGGTGCGTGCCTTCCTCGATCCGGCGAAGCTCGAGGCGGCCTTCGCGGCGCGCACCGTCGAGGTGGAGGGGCGCGGGATCGATCGCGACGGCTCACCCGTGGCGCGCATCGTCCGCACCTGGGGCACGCGGGTGGGCGGGGAGCGCGTGCAGCTGGCGATGTTCGGTCGTCAGGCCGTCGGCATCGAAGTCGGGCGCTTCGGGCCGCTGCGGGCGAGCGAGGGGTTCGCCGAGGGGAAGCTGCACCGCGCGTCGCCGGCGCTCGCCGCCCCTCCCCTCGCGCAGGTCGTGCAGGCAGCGAAGGCCGCGGACCTGGCGGGCGAGGCACCCGTGCGCTTCTTCGTCCCCGGCCCCTTCGACGAGGCGACGGCACACGGGCTGGGCGGTCTGCTGGGGGGCGCCACGGCCGCCGCGCTCACCCTCTCCCCGCGCTCGACCCCGGGCGAGCGACCGACCCTCGAGCTCCGCGTGATCCTCACCGGTTCGTGGGACCGCCCCGCCGAAGGTCGCCCCTCCGCCGACGCGGTGTTTCTGCGGCAATTCGAGGCGTTGGTCAGCAGCCCGCCCGGGAAGCTCATCGGCGCGGACGCCACGCTCGAGCCACCCAAGGTCGCGATCTCTCGTGAAACGCTCGTGCTCACGGCACGTTACGACGCCCAGACGCTCGCCCGCCGACTGCATCTCGCTCTCGAGGGTCCGCTCACAGCGCTTCTTTCCTCGCGCCCGGAACGCACCGATTGACGCCGAGGCGTTCTCGATGCTACGCGCCCGGACCCCTTCATGCCGCATACAGCCCGCACTGCCGCTCGGTCCCGCACCTCAGCACCCCCCTCTGCAGCGCCCGCTTCCAAGCGCGCCAGCAGCACGCCCTCCAAGGGTGTGACTGCTTCCCCGCCCGCGTCAGCCGCCACCACCGCGGCCGCGCGCAAGACCCCGGCCCCGCCGTCCGTCGCCCCCAAGTCCACCTCCACCAAGGCGGCCACGCCCGCCCCGCCGGCGACTCGCCCGGTGCGCAGCGATTCGCCGCCCGCGCCGCAGGTCAACCGTGCCTCGCGCACGTCCGGTCCGCCCCCGATGCCGCCGACGCCCCCGCAGGCTCCGTTGCCGGCGCAGCGCAGCGCCCCCTCGCAGCCGCCGCCGTCGATGCGTCAGTCGTCGCCGCCGCGCTCCGGCCCGCCGTCGATCGTCCCGGTCACCATCCCGCCGCCGCCGAAGCCGATCCTCCTCACCGTCGGTGACAAGGCGGTCCACCCGGCGCACGGCGTCGGTGAGGTCGTCGCCATCGAGCACCGCGAGCTCGGCGGCACCACCGGCGAGTTCTACGCCCTCAAGATCCTCGAGAACGGCATGAAGGTCTTCGTGCCGACCAACGCCACCTCGTCGGCCGGCCTCCGCCCGGTCATGAGCAGCAAGGAGGCCGACACCGTCCTCGACACGATGCGCGCCCGCGAGGTCGCCGTCGACGTCCAGCCGTGGAGCCGCCGCTTCCGCGCTTACACCGAGATGATCCGCAGCGGCTCGCCGCACGAGGTCGCCAAGGTCCTACGCGACATGTACCGCCTCAAGTTCGACAAGGACCTCTCCTTCGGCGAGCGCCGCCTCCTCGATCAGGCCAAGAGCCTGCTCATGAAGGAGATCGCCCTGGCGAAGAAGATGACCGAGGTCGAACTTCGAGAGTACGTGGCCGACATCTTCCGCGCCTGAGAGGGCGCCCATAAACCGCGGATATGGCCGCAAGTCGTCGGTCGGGGGTCGTCACCCTACAGAAGTAGGGCTCCTCCGCCCGCTCCCTAGCCTCGCAGCCATCTCCACGGTTTCTGAGCACCCTCTCGGTGCTCTTGCTTCATGATTCGACCCGGCCCTTCCGGCTGCACACGTGCTGTACGCACGAGCGTAGCCAGCGGTGTGCTGGGTCGTTCTCCATCCGGGGGTGCCACGTTTGCGTGGGCGCGCTCACGGGCGTGGGGACCGGGAGCGGGAAGGAGAGCACGCCCGGCACCTCGCTGATCGCGAGCGGCTCGCCCTACGCGGTCACCGTCGCGGCGCAGCCGACGTCACCGGACCACCTCCGGCTCGCAGACGTACATGCCGCCCGCCGACGATGGAATTCCTCGCCAGCCTCTCCACCCAGGTGCACATCCGGCGACGCCGCCGACCAGTCGATCACCAGTGTCCCCGGCTCCATCCCCATCCAGAACCTCGTGGCCGGTCGCTACCTCGGCACGGAATGAACAACGGCGACGAGCCGACGATCGTGGGGCAGTGGACCGGCCCGTACGCGACCGACGACCACCTGGTCTTCACCTGCGGCGCGTTCTCCGGTCTCACCTTCCCCACGCTCTACTGGGGTTGCGGAACCAACGCGATGCACATCCTCGGCCCCCATTCACGCTGGAACTGGGACGGCGGCGACACCTCGCAGAACGTGTCGCTCGACACGTTCATCCACTGAGCACGCGTCAGGAGCCGTGCTTCGAGCCGCCGAGGCAGGCCGGCGACTCGAGCGGGATGCTCCCCTCGGCCGTCGACCATTCGGTGGGCGTGCGAGCGGTGACGGTGAGCGCGTGCATCCCGGCCTTCAGCTCCCCCTCGAGCAGCGCGTACACGTGACGGTGACGCGCGAGCTGCGACTTGCCGTCGAAGGCTGCGGAGACGACGACCACCTTGAAGTGCGTCTCCGACCCCTTGGGCACGCTGTGGTTGCCGCTCTCGTTGATGATGTCGAGAAAGGCGGGCGAGAGCTCGGTCTCGAGGCGCTGGCGGATCGATTCGGCGCGGGTCACGGGCTTTTCTTGTAGCGAGGAGGGCAATCGTCGTCGAGCCTGGAACTTCCAGCGGCCACGGGAGTCGCTGCTACGAGACCGCCACCGCGCATGAAGACCGCCCTGCCTCGCTTCGCCTTCGCCGTCAGCTTCGCCGGCTTTCTCTCGACTGGATCGACGGCCTGCGCCCCGGCGCAACCGGCGGTGACCCCGACCGGACCGACCGCTTCGGCTCCGGCGACGGCTACCCCGCAAGCTCCGCCGAAGGTCGAGGTCGACGCCCGCGGAGTGCTCCGGCGCGAGGACTTCGGCACGCTCTTCACCCGCCCGCGCCCGATCGACTTCCCGTTTCCGCCGCCGAGCGCGACCCTCCCCAAGCCGCCGGCGAGCTGCACTGCGTACGTGCACCGGAAGGCGGAGGCTGGTCTCGCCTGCGGCACAGCGCGCGCCACCTTGGCCGAGCTCCTCGACGATCGCCGGTCGAAGGACCTGGCCAAGCTCGATCGCCAGCTGGTGGCTCTCGAGAGCTGCGGCGAGCTACCCGCGGGCTTCGTGCGGGCGCTGCGCACCGAGGTCGCGCCGCCGGAGTGCGGAGACCTGCTGGTAGCGCCGCTCCTCGCCAAGCCCGCCGCGGGTGGTGCCGCTGGCATCCCACCGGCACTCCAGCACGCCCTCTTCGGCCTCGGAATCGCGGCGCGGCTGGCGCGCGCGAGCAACGGCCTGCCGACGCTCGCGCCGCCGTTCACCAAGCCGCGCGTCGTCGCGTTCGTCCACGGCCCGGTCGAGCAGTGGCTCCACGACGCCGCCACCAACGTCGAGGACAATGCCAAGTGGGCCGCCAAGCTCGAAGGCTACGGCCGGGGCGTCGCGGCGGTGGAGGCGGGCAGCGCCGACCTCCGCCTCGTCGAACAGATGCGCACCGTGCCCATCCCGGACGAGTTTTCCCAGGACGCGGAGCTGCGTCACATCTACGAGTCGAAGCTCGACGAGCAGCTCGAGCCGCGCGCGGTCCGCGGTCGTGATGCGGCCCTCGTCGGCCTGCGCGATCTCGCCGACGTCGGCGCCTTCATCGATCCGCACGGCGAGCGCGCCCGCCAGCTCCTGGCCAAGCAGTACGCCGGGCGCCGCATCGACGCCCTCGACCCGCTGGTGTTGCCGCTGGAGCCGCGGCGGCACGACGAGACCGTCGAGGCGCTCGGCCGCCCG
The DNA here is from genome assembly GCA_026225435.1 of Labilithrix luteola. GTDB lineage: Bacteria > Myxococcota_A > Polyangia > Polyangiales > Polyangiaceae > JAMFST01. The sequence goes on along the minus strand of JAMFST010000515.1, from coordinate 1,220 downwards.
GAGCTCGTGCTTTTGTCCGAGCTGCCGACCTTCTACGCGAGCGTCCTGCGCGCGAGCGAGGGGGCCGCCGCCGGGCCGATCACGGTCGACGAGCTGCGTGCGCTGCTCGACCACGGCTTCCCAGCGACGGTGCGGGCCGAGCTGGCGAAGAGCGACGCGGTGAGCGATCCGCGCCTGCGGCTCCTCGAAGCGGAAGGGCGCCTGCTGCTGGCGCGGCGCTACTGGCGTGCAGTGGATGTGGACGAGGCGCTGCGGCTTGCAACGACGTGGACGGCGGCAGCCCCGGGGTCGACGGGTGCACCGGCCGCCCCGACGACCGAACAGCTGTGGGTGGGAGCGCTCGCACAGGCGCTGCGCGGAGGCCCGGACGACGCCGCGCAGATGATGCTGCGCCCTCCGGCGAACGGGCTGCACCTGGGGGACCGAGCGGCGCTCGATGCGCTCGGCGCGAGCAAGGCACCGCCGCACGGCGCGGCGCAGCTCGATGCGGCGTTGCTGATGCAGCTGACTGCGCCGTCGAATGCGGACGCGGACTTCTTCCGCGCGCTCGCCGAGCGGTACGCCGCGGCTGCGGTGGCGCTGCAGCAGGACGGTCGGAGCCCGGACCTCGCGAAGATCCGCGCCGACGAGGCGCTCTCGGTCGCAAAATCGCTGAATTCCGCGAAGTAGCCGCGCGGCGATAACGCCCCGCCGGGCGCGGCGGAAGATTTCGCGCAACTCCTCCATCGGCGGGCCGAACGGCCGGCATGGATGAAACGACAAAGCGAGCGTGGCAGCAGCTGCGCGAAGAGAAGGAACGACAGGACCGCCAGTTCGCGGAGGTGATCGCACACCTTCACTCGCTCGGCGACGTCGACCTCTCCTTGCCCAACTCGTTGCTGCGAGACCTCGAGACTGCCGCTCGCCCTCGCGTGCGCGTGCAGCTTCTTCCCCAAGCCCACCAACTTCGAGCCTGACCAGGAGCCCACATGTCTACGCCGGTTACCAACGCCAACACCGTGCCCGTCCTGCCCTCGCTCTCTGCGAATTTTTCATTGAGCACGACGGAGATGCCCGCCGACGCCACAGCTCAACTGCTGAAGCTACAGCTCGACTCCACGGACACTCAGATCGGCGGCATCGAATCCAAGATGCAGAACCAAGACGCACTCAATACCGACCTCGGAAATATCAATTCATCTCTCAGCCAGTATCCGCAGGGAGTGACCGACGTCAACCCG
>JAMFST010000514.1 GCA_026225435.1 Labilithrix luteola | reverse complement strand
TCGATGGCGATCTTCTTGTCCATGTACCAGTCGACGATCTTCGGCACGTCGGTGCGACCGCGGGCGCCGCCGAAGGCCGAGCCCTTCCACACGCGACCGGTGACCAGCTGGAACGGACGGGTGCTGATCTCCTGCCCCGAGCCGGCGACGCCGATGACGATGCTCTCGCCCCACCCGCGGTGGCAGCACTCGAGCGCCTGACGCATCAGCGTGGTGTTGCCGACGCACTCGAAGCTGTAGTCGGCGCCCCCCTGGGTGAGCTCGACGAGGTGAGCGACCAGGTCCCCCTTCACGTCCCTGGGGTTCACGAAGTCGGTGAGCCCGAGCTCGCGGGCGATGCTCTCGCGCGCCGGGTTCAGGTCGACGCCGACGATCTGATCGGCGCCGGCGATGCGGGCCCCCTGCACCACGTTGAGGCCGATGCCGCCGAGGCCGAAGACGACGATCCGCGCGCCCGGCTCCACCTTCGCGGTGAAGAGCACCGCGCCGACGCCGGTGGTGACGCCGCAGCCGATGTAACAGATCTTCTCGAACGGAGCGTCCTTGCGCACCTTGGCGACGGCGATCTCCGGCAGCACGGTGTGCTGGGCGAAGCTCGAGCAGCCCATGTAGTGGTGGATCTTCGTCTTGCCGATGGAGAAGCGGCTGGTGCCGTCGGGCATCACGCCCTTGCCCTGGGTCGCGCGGATGGCGGTGCACAGGTTGGTCTTGCGCGAGAGGCACGACTTGCACTGACGGCACTCGGGAGTATACAAAAGTACAACGTGGTCACCTCTCTCCACGCTGGTGACGCCCGGGCCCACGTCGACGACCACGCCGGCCCCCTCGTGGCCGAAGATCGCCGGGAAGAGCCCCTCGGGGTCGGCGCCAGAGCGGGTGAACTCGTCCGTGTGGCAGACCCCGGTGGCCTTGAGCTCGACCAGGACCTCGCCCGCCTTCGGCCCTTCCAGGTCGACGGTCTCGATGACCAGCGGTTTGCCCTTCTCGTAAGCGACGGCGGCGCGCGTTTTCATGAGGGCGCACGGTAGCGAACCCGGAGGGTCGGGCGGAAGCGTGCGGCGCGATGCGGTGAAAATTCGACCCAGGCGAGGGCGTCGCCGAGGATGCGCCCGTGCGGCGGCCGGGGAACGTGGGAAGGCGAGGATGTGCGGTCGCGCTCGGCGTGATCGTCGGCGCCGGCGCGGCGGCGTGCCTGCGGTCGGCCCCGACCAGCATCGCGACGTCGGCCCCCGGAGTCGCGAACGGCCGCGCGGACGCCGACGCCCTGGACCTCGCCGCCGTCGCGCAGGCCGACGCCGGTGAAGATGGCGGTGCCGTCAACGCCGGGGACGCCAGCGGGCAATCCGAGGTCACCCCGCCCAAGCACTACCAGCGCGTGCTCCACGTCGGCGACTCCACCGTCGGCGGCTACGGTGGCCTCGCCAAGGCGCTCAAGGCGCGCTTCGCCGCCGAGGACACGCGCTACGTCAGCGACACCATCGTCAGCCTGGCCATCCGGACGCTCGCGCACACGAAGACGCTCAAGGCGGACATCGCCAAGAACGATCCCGACCTGGTCCTCCTCACCGTGGGCACCAACGACGTGTTCCTCCCCTCGCCCGACCAGATGGCGGGTGACGTGCGCGCCATCGTGGCCGCGGTGGGCTCGCGCGACTGCTACTGGATCGGACCGCCCACCTGGAAGCAGGACACCGGCATCGTCGCGGTCATCCGCGCCAACGCGGGGCACTGCCGCTTCTTCGATTCGAGCCTCCTGCCGCTGGCCCGCGCCAAGGACGGCGTCCACCCGACCGACCGCGGCGGCGAGGACTGGGCGGCGCGCTTCTGGAGCGACTTCCGCCCGCAGCCGGCGCGCTGAGGCAAGACAGCGAAAATACCGCCACGATGTACCGTAGTATCCGCTCGGCACCATGATGCGGCGGCGGTTCTCGAGCTGGGCGATCGTCGCGTTCGCCGCGCTGACCACGGGCTTCTACCTGTCCCAGTGGTGGTGGTTCCGCAGCGAGCTCTTCACGGTGGCGCTGAGCCGGGCGCGGATCGCCCCGTTCGTGTCCCTCACGAAGCTGGTGCCGCAGGCGCTCGGCGCGTACTACGCGGGCCGCTGCGCGCAGCACTACGGAAAGGCGACGCCCGTCCGCCGCGCCTGGACGCTGATGAGCGCGTGGCTCGGCTGCTGGTTCCTGGGGCAGCTGACGCTCGGCTGGTACGTGGTGCTGACCCACCAGCCGGTCCCCGTCCCGTCGCTCGCCGACGGGCTCTTCATCCTCGGTAGCTGCCTCCTCTTCGCCGCGCTCCTCACGTTCGTCTCCGTCTACCGTGCCTCCGGCTTCGCGGTCGGGTCGCGGCGGCAGCACGGCCTCGTCGTGCTCGTCACCGGCGCGCTCGTCTCGGTCATCGGTTACCGCATCCTCGTGCCCATCGCCGAGGAGGGGGCACCGCTGGTGGAGCGCACGCTGGACCTCGCCTACCCGGTCCAGGACCTGCTGCTCCTCGCCGCCATCTCCATCCTCTGCCGCATCACGCTCGGCTTTCGCGGCGGCCAGGTCTGGCGCGTCTGGGGCTCGATCCTCACGGGCATCCTCTGCGCCACCGGCGGAGACGTGGTCTTCGCCTACAGCTCGGTGCGGGATCTGACCCACGTGGGCCCGCTCGCCGACCTCGGCTTCACGCTCGGCTACGGGCTGTGCGCCTACGGCGTGCGCCTGCAGTACGAGCTGGTCGCCGGCGACTGAGCAACCGCTCTACGGGATCATCGTCTCGGCGCCGCAGACGAGCTCCTTTGAATCGTCTTGTTCTGGCTTGCTGGTCTCATCGGACATGCGTCACTGCTAATGACACCGAGATACGCTGTCAACGGGACGCCTGCCAGCCGTCGACCCCCGAGCGCCGACTCGCGCCTGCGGGCGTGCGCGCCACGCGCAAGCCGATGCTGGCGTGGCCGCACGAGATCGGCGCCGCGCTCGCCGCGTCGCTGTCGC
>JAMFST010000513.1 GCA_026225435.1 Labilithrix luteola | reverse complement strand
GCGGCGCGCGCGTCGGCCGGGATCCAGCTGAGGACGCCGTAGGCGGTGACGTAGTCGAGCGGCGGGATGGCCTCGCCTTCCAGGTCGGCGAAGTCCTTCTCGAGGAAGTGCACGTTGGTGAGCTGGCCGCGCGTCGCCAGATCGCGCGCGCTCGCGATGTGCTCGGGGAGCAGATCGACCCCCCAGAAGCGGCTACGCGGGTAGGCGGCGGCCAGCGTGGCCGTCGAGTCGCCGTGGCCACAGCCGAGCTCCGCGTAGGTGAAGTCGTCGGCCGGCGGCGGGCTCACGCCGTTGAGCGCACAGACCGCGCGGATCATCGTCGGCGACAGCTCCGGACAGAAGTGCCGGAGATAGGCGACGTCGGTGACGTAGCCGTGGAGGATCGGTCGACCGTCGGACACGGCCGCAGTCATACCAACCGCCCCGTCATAAGCACCTAGTGAAGTGCGCCTACCACCAGCGCGAAGGAGGGGACGAGGACCTCCTCCGGTGTCGTCCCGCCGTGGCTGAAGGTGCCGTTGGGGGAGCGGTGGAAGCCGTGGTCGCCGAAGACGAAGAGAAGGGTGCGCGGCGGAAGCGTCGCGACGTGACGGGTGATGCAGGTGGCCGCGTGTGCCGCGAGCTCCGGCAGCGGCACCTGGCCGAGCCGCGCCTCCACCAGGTCCAGCTTGTACAGATCGCGCGCGCCGACCTTCACCCGCCGCACCATCTCGGCGGTCCGTCCGCGGAGCGGCTCGCCTTCGCCGTCGACGGGGACGTCGGCCTCGCCGCGCAGCGCATCCACGCCGTGGGCCAGGGTGGCGAGCTGGCGCGGGGTGGTCGTCGGGACCGCGCTCCACAGGATCTGCTCGTCGGCCAGCTGGGCGCGGGCGTCGAGCGTGAGCAGCACCTGCCGCTTGATCTCCTCGCCCAGATCCCAGCGCATCCCGTCGACGAGGAGCAGGTGCGTCGAGCGAGCGCCGTGCAGGCGGGCGAGCCGTCCCGCGGTGTCCCAGGCGTCGAGGACCATGCGCGGGCGCTTGCCGGTGAGCGCGAAGGTGGGGCACGCCTCGGCGTACATGCGGGCGAAGGTGCGGCGAAATTCCTCCGCCACCTGCGCCGCCTTGGGGGCCTCGAGCCCGGCGTCGATCGCCTGGGCCAGCGGCATGTAGCTCTGGGTGAAGAGCCGCTCGAACGAGGCGAGCGACTGCGGACCGCGCGCGGCGTAGAGCTCCAGCATCCACCGACGCCAGCGATCGTCGGGCGGCGGCTCGGCAGCGACGGCAGCGGGTGGGGCAGCGGGAACGGCGGGGGCGACCGCCACGGTCGGTGTCGGGGGGAGGGCCGGAGGAGCGACGGCGACGACCGGAGCGGGCGCAGGAGCAGACGGCGCCGCCGGCGGCTCCGCGTCGCTCGGATCGAGGAACAGCTCCACCGGCCGCGTCTCCGCCGCGCGCATCCAGAAGCGCAGCGCCTCGGCGTCCTCGGGCGTGAGCCCCCCGTCGCCACGCTTCTGCACGGCGAGGTTCTCGAACGACAGACAGAGGAGCGCCGCGCCCACCTGCCGCATCCGGTGAATCTGGTTCCCCAGCCGGCTCGCCGCGTCACCCAGCCGCGGACCACCGGCGGCTCCACGGGTCGCCAGCTCGCGCTCGATCTGCTCGTCCACCGCGTCGGCGAGCGGGACCGCGGGACCGGCGAAGTTGACCGAGATCGTCAGCGCGCCGCACGCTCCGGCTCGGCGCAGGGCCTCGGCACGCTCCTTCTCGGGGAGGAAGCGCCGGTGAGACTCGCGCGATTCCACACGCGAATCCACGACCGAGGCGACAGAAGACGACATCATGGCAAGTGATTCGACCGTGCCCACACGCGCGC
>JAMFST010000512.1 GCA_026225435.1 Labilithrix luteola | reverse complement strand
TGACCTTCCGCTCTGGCACGAAGGCTCCCTCGAGCTGCTCGATCTGCTCGCGCACGGGCGGTCCGATGTCGGAGTCCTGACGACGGCGCTGGGGGTCATCGTCGCGCTCGGCACTCTCGCCGCCGTCGTGCCCTACGCGCTGCTGCTGCACGAGACGGTGGCACCGGCGAGCCGCCGGCTCCTCGACGTGGCGCGCGCCTCGGTGCGCTCGCTGCCGACCTTGCTCGCCTTGCGGATCTTGTTCCTCGGCGTCGCGGCGCTGCTCGTCGTGGCCGCTCGCTACGCGCTCGACCTCGGTCAGGCCGTCGGCGGCAGCTCCGGTGCGGCCAGCGACGCGCGCGTCGACCTCACGGGCGGGGCCTTCGCCTGCATCGTCCTGCTGGCGCTCCTCCCACTCGACCTGGGCATCGACGCCTGCGCCGCCACGGTGGTCACTCGGCGCCGACCGACGCTGCGCCTCGCCTTCCTCGGTGGCGTCGAGCTCCTGCGACGTGACGGCCGACGACTCCTCCTCTCGTCGACCGGGCGCAACCTCGGCGGTCTGACGCTCGTCGTCGTGGGAGCGCTGGGGGCATCACGCCTCGGAGGCCGCGGCGGCGGCTACCTCGTCGGATTGTGGCTCGTCCACCAGCTGATCACGCTGGCACGGACGGCGCTGCGCGCCTCGTGGCTGCAGTACGCCGTCCTCCGCGCCTCGCGTCGAGGCTGACGACTACCTGACCGACATCTGACGGAACAGCTGCTCGTACTGCCGCGCCGGACGTTCCCAGCCGCGGTCCAGGCGCATCACCCGGCGGACCAGCGACGGCCAGCGTGCGTGGGCGCGAGCCGCGATTCCCCGCTCGACCGCCGCGAGGAGCGCGTTCTCGTCGTCCTCCTGGAAGAGGAAGCCGGTGCCGGTCTCGAGCGCCGCGTCGCAATCGACGACGGTGTCGACCAGGCCGCCGGTGGCGCGCGCCACGGGCAAGGCGCCGTAGCGCTGGGCGTACATCTGGACCAGGCCGCAGGGCTCGAAACGGCTCGGAACGAGCACCAGATCGGCCGCGGCGTACAAGCGGTGCACGACCGGCTCGGCAGCGGCGCGGATGAAGATCGCGCGGCCATGCGACTTGGCCGTCGCCTGCTCCAGCTTGGCGACCAGCGCCTCGTCGCCGTCGCCGCAGATGACCACCTGGGCGTCGGTGTGACGGAGGATCTTCGGCAGCACGGCGGCGACCAGATCGCTCCCCTTCTGGTGCACCAGTCGACCGACGCTGCCGATGATCGGCGCGGCCGGGTCGAGCGGGAGACCGAGCTCCTTCTGCAGAGCGCCGCGGCAGCGCGCGCGCGGGCTGTGGTCCTCGGCGTCGTAGCGGGCGGCGAGCGCCGGATCGACCGCCGGGTTCCACACGCCGGCGTCGACGCCGTTGAGGATTCCGACGATGGGGCGGCTCTTGCTGGCGAGCACCCCTTCCAGCTTGTGGCCGCCGCGGCCGTCCTCGCCCGGCGTCTGGATCTCGCGGGCGTAGGTGGGGCTCACGGTGGTGAGCCGGTCGGCGGCGATGATCCCCTGCTTGAGGAAGTTGAGCTTCCCGTAGAACTCGAGCCCGTCCATCGTGAAGCTGGCCGCGGGGAGCCCGAGGCTGGGGAACACGCTCGACTCGAAGATCCCCTGGTGCGCCACGTTGTGCAGCGTCAGCACGGTGCGGGTGGAGGAGAGCGACTCGTTGGTGCGGGCGAGCGCCTGCAGGTACGTCGGGACGAGCGCGGTGGGCCAGTCGTGGCAGTGGACGATGTCGACCGGCTGGCCCGCGAGGCTGCGGGCGAGGGCGATCTCGGCGACGGCGCGCGAAAACGCCGCGAAGCGGAGCGCATTGTCCGGATAGTCGACCCCGCGCTCGCCGTAGACGCCGTCGCGATCGAGCAGGCCGGGAAGATCGACCACCAGCAGGTCCACCTGCGAGGCCAGGCGCGCGTCGTAGAGCGTGGCCTCGAAGGCCTTGTCGCCCAGGGTGAAGCGCAGCGGGGTGAGCCGGCGGGCCAGCAGAAGACCGCTCGATTCGAGCAGCGGATAGCGCGGCAGGACCACAGTGACCCGATGGCCCAGGGCCCGCAACGCCTTGGGCAAGGCGGCTGCCACGTCGGCCAGCCCTCCGACCTTGACGAAGGGGGCGAGCTCGGTGGACGCGAAAAGGATCTCCATCTCGAGCGCGCTTGTACCACGTAGTGCGCTACAAACGCGGCACTTGACCCGATTGCGCGGAGAAAAAGATGCGTTTCCGCGGCCTCCCGGCGTGGAAGAGGGGGCCGTGGTGACCGTCTTTCGTGTCCCGCCGGAGAGCAGCGGGCAGCGGCTGGACGTGTTCGTCCAGCACGAGCTGCGCCGCACCAGCCGCACGCGGACCCAGCACATCATCAAGCTGTCGGCCTACGACGAGCACGGCAAGCGCATGAAGTCGAACGACCGGGTGCGCGCCTTCCAGCACGTGCTGCTCTGGCGCGACGCCTGGGACGAGGACGCCGTCCCCACGGTCATCCCGGTGCTCTTCGAGGACGATCACTTCCTCGCCGTCGACAAGCCGGCCAACCTGCCGGTGCACCCGTCGGCGCGGTACCACAAGAACACGCTCATCAACATGCTCAAGGCGGAGCGCCCGGGGGAGTTCCTCTCGCTGGTGCACCGGCTCGATCGCGAGACCTCGGGCGTCATCATGATCGCCAAGACCGCCGCGTCGGACCGCGCGCTCAAGCGGCAGTTCGAGGTGCGCGACGACGTGGAGAAGACCTACTACGCGCTGACCTGGGGGCACCCGCGGCCGGCGATCGGGAGCGACACCTTCCGCTACGAGTGCCGCGTCGAGCTCGACACCGAGAACCCCTACCGCGTGAAGATGCGGCTCGGCGAGGGCCCCGACTCGCTCCACTCGGCCACCCGCTTCACCGTCCACGAGACGAAGGAGCGCGACGGACGCACCTACGCGCGGGTCACGTGCGATCTCGAGACCGGGCGGCAGCACCAGATCCGGCTGCACCTCGCGTCACTCGGCTCGCCCATCGTGGGGGACAAACTGTACGGACCGGACGCGGGGCTCTTCGCCCGCGGCGTCGACGGCGAGCTCACCCCGGAGGACGTGGCGCTCCTCGAGCTGCCGCGGCACGCGCTCCACGCCCGCATGCTCGCCTTCACTCACCCGATCACGGGGAAGCGGATCACCGTGGATGCGGACATCCCGGGTGACCTCGCCGATTTCTGGGAGCAGCTGGGCTGACGGGACGTCCGGCAGCCGCGCGCGCTCCGTCCTTCACATCCCGCGCGGAACCTTGTCCAGATCGAGCTGATCGAGCGCCGTGCGGATGAGCGCGCTGCGGTTCGCCTTGGTCATGCCGCGGGACTTGAGCTCGTCGACCAGCTCGTCGAGGCGCTCGAGGTCCTTGGTGTACATCGAGATGCAGATCACCTTGTAGTGGGTCGGCTTCTCCGCCGCCTTCATCCGCGTGGTCGAGCGCGGGGGCTCGCTCGCGGGTGAGTAGAACGACCCCGAGAGGACGCCAGCGACCTCGTCGCCGTCGAGGACGCGCGCGGTCGCACCCGACTCGCTACCTGATGCTGTTCCGTACGTTCCGTCCTCGTTCGCCATCGAATCCTCCACTGGTCTCGCCACGTCTGGCCGCGTAGCTCGGCGGGTCCCGTCGCTTCTTCGTCTTTGTTCAGTGACTTCGCGTGCGCTCAGGCCGTCGCGGCGTACGAGTCGTCCGACTCGTTCGCGCTGCTGGGCGCTGCGGTGCGGGTCGTCCCGCTCTTCTTCGCGGCGCCGGCGCCGAGGATGATCCGGTCGACCACCGCGGCGTAGTCCTCGGCCGCGTTGGACTCCGGCGCGTACTCGAAGATGGTCTTGCTGTTGGCCGGCGCTTCCTTGAGCTTCGTGGTCATGCGCACCGGCGCGAAGCAGCGATCGCCGAAGTGCTGCTTGAGCGTGTCGACGGCGTCGCGGCAGATGCGGGCGCGCGCGTCGTACATCGTCGGGAGCACGCCGTAGATCTGCACCGGGTGGTGGAGCAGCGAGTTGACGTTCTTCACCGTCTTGATGACCTGGCGGACGCCGACGAGCGACAGGAAGTCGCAGGCGACCGGCACGAGGATCCCCTCGGCGAACACCAGCGCGTTCTGGTTCATGAGCGACAGCGACGGCGAGCAGTCGAGCAGCACCACGTCGTAGTCGGCGGCGACGGCGTTGAGCCGATCGCGCAGGACGCGGTCACGATTCTGCCGGCCGGCGAGATAGAGCTCGGCGGCGGCGAGGGTCTCGTTCGACGCGATGAGATCGAGGTTCGGGCGCACCGGGATGGCGGCGGCGCTCGGCTTCAGCCCCATGACGAGCACGTGGTAGAGCGATTTTTCCACCTTCACGCCGAAGGAGACGCCGACGTTCCCCTGCGAGTCGGTGTCGACGAGGAGCACCTTGAGGCCGCGCGCGGCGAGACCAGCGGCGATGCTCACCGTGGTGGTCGTCTTGCCGGTGCCGCCCTTGTGGTTGAAGATCGCCAGGCGACGCGGGCCGTCCATGTCCTTGCGGGTGCGGACGCTGGCGGCGATCGAGTCGACGGTCGGCTGCAGCGCACCGTCATCGACGGGCGCGCTCGTCGGAGCGACGACCGGAGCCGACGCGGTGATCGGGCTGGAAGCCGGGAGGCTCGGCTGCGGAGCGACCGTCGCGCCGGTCTCGTGCTTCGGCGCGGTGATGGCCGCGTGCACCGCCTCGGGGGCGCAGAAGGCGCTCATCTGGCCGAGACGCGCGCCGTTCGCTTCGGCGACGACCTGTTCGCGGCACTCGGTCGAGCAGGCGTACTTGCGCGAAGTCCCCACCTTGACGATCTGCGAGACCAGCTCGGGCACGAAGCGCTTGCTGCAGCCGTCGCACACCACGCCGCCGTCGCTCTCGCCGCGCACGGACTTGCCGTGGCAGTCCTGGGAGCAGAAGAAGGCAAAGCCGCCGTCCCGCTCTTCCATCTGGTAGCGGAACTGCACGTCTAATCCACGCTTGCAAACGCTGCAGCTCTCGTTCATCGCCGCCATGAGTGTCCCCTTGCTCGCATCGCGCCGAACGCCCGGCGCAATGGGGGACTCATCATGGCCAGAAAGCGGCGGCCAAGTAAGTGACGCAAGAAATCTGCGCGAGCCGGAATTTTTCGACCCGGAGGCTCTTCAGCCGAAGAGCAGGGAACGGCGGCCGAAGTCGAGCTTCATGGCCTGCTTGGCCAGATAGAGCGTCTCCTCGGCGAGCGCGTTGGCCTTTGCCGTGTGCGCTCGCAGGATTTCGAGCACCCGTGCGTCGCCTCGTTCCCCTTCGAGCGCGGCGCGGCGCTCTCGCATCGGACCGAGGAGCTCGTCGATCGCCGCGGCGACTTCGACCTTCACGTGACCGTCGCCGAGGTTGTCTCCGCGCGCGTAGCGGTCCTCGAGATCGGCGACCTTCGCCGGATCCTTGAGGAAGGCGCGCACGTACTGGAAGAGCGAGTTGTTGGTGTCACCCGGCTCGGTCATCGTCTGTCGACCCGTGTAAAGTGCACCCACCTTCTTCTTGATGTCCTTGGCCGTGTCGGTGAGGAAGATGGCGTTGCTCAGACTCTTGGACATCTTGTTCTTGCCGTCCGTTCCGACGAGGCGGCCGACGCGTCCGATGAGCGCCTTCGGGATGGGGAAGACGCCGCCCTTTGCCAGGTGCTCCTCGTCTTCCGCCTGCGGGTCGACGCCCGCGTACGTCCAGTTGAAGCGGCGCGCGACCTCGCGGCACATCTCGATGTGCGCGGCCTGATCTTCTCCGACCGGGACCAGCTCCGCCCGGAACGCGAGGATGTCGGCGCACTGCCCGACGGCGTAGAGCGGGAAGCCGAAGCTGTAGTGATCGCCGAGGTCCTTCTGCTCGATCTCCGTCTTCAGCGTCGGGTTGCGCATCACCCGGTTGAAGGGAAGGAGCATGGCGAAGTACCAGGAGAGCTCGGCGATCGCCGGCACCTCGCTCTGCACGACGAGGGTCGAGCGCTCCGGAGTCTCCCCTCATGTAAGGAACAGACTCGAACGGAGCGGGCGTAGGTTCGACGACGACAGGGAGAACTTGAGTCACGAGGGTGGGCGTCGCAAGAGCTTCCTCGCGAACTTTGTAAAATTCGGTGCGTA
>JAMFST010000050.1 GCA_026225435.1 Labilithrix luteola | reverse complement strand
CTACTGGAAGACGCTGCACACCGAGGAGGATGGTCGTCAGTTCTGGATCGACGACGGCTCCGGCCAGATGGCGCGCGTGCTCCCCCAGGGGGCGGCGATGAACGTCGAGGTCGAGACGGTCGGCGGTTCGGGCATGCTCCGCGACGCGCAGCCGCACGTGGAGGCGTTCCTCCAGTCGCGCAACCTGAAGAGCACCAACATGCTCGGGTTGAACAAGCGCATGAAGTACACCGAGGAGATCCTCCAGCCGAACGACGTCGGCTTCGCGCTCGGGCCGTCCCGCCGCGAGCCCGGGCCGCCGGTGTCCGACGGGTACCGCATGGTCCCGTCGACGGTGCTGGTGATGCAGTCGCTCCCGGGCCCCGTCGGCGGCGAGAACGAGCTGATCCTCTCCAACAAGGACGAGAAGAAGCTGCTCAAGGCGCTCCTGAGGGGGACCATCGGCGGCTTCGTCATGACCGGCCTCGCCGCGGCGCTGGCGATCGCCGGCACGCTCATCGCCGTCTTCGGCGACGACTGAAGCACGGGGCTCTACGCGCGCTCCGCCAAGAGGCGGAAGCCACGCGTCAGGCTCGCCCACCAGTGCGCGCGCTCCGTGGTGAACGGTCGATCGGCGAGACCGTGGCGCGCCGGGTGATCGGCGCGGATTGTCGACCACCCGCGGTGCACCAGCACCACCTCGGTGCCGCTCCCCTGCGCGGCGAAGGTGACCTCCACCTCGGTCATCTCTCCCGGCGCGAAGCTGGGGATCCGCCAGCCGACCACGAGCCGCACACCCGGCTCCCAGACGCTCACCTTGCCCAGCTCGAACGAGGTCCCGTCGGGGTACTCCTCGACCAGCGCGCGCCCGTCGAGGCGCATCGTCCCCGAGAGGAAGCGCTTCTCCGCGCCCTCCTTGCCCGCGCCCACGCGAAAGCGCGGCCCGCGTTGCCACCAGCGGTCGATGTCGCGGGTGAAGGCGACGAAGGCGTCGGCGGGCGAGGTCTCGACGTGGATCGTCGCGCGGATGCCGTCCTGCAACGCGGGGGTCATTGCGGCCTCTCCTTGCGGCGGCTCGTCGCCTGCTGGCCGACGTGCGCGGCGAAGGCTCCCAGCTGCTCGGTCCAGAAGGCGTCGAGCTCGCCGAGCCAGGCCGACAGCTCGGTGAAGCGCTCGCGGCGCAGGCAGTAGACGCGCACGCGCGCATCCTCCGTCTCGTGACTCTCCTCGACCAGCCCCGACTTGCGCAGCACGCGCAGGTGGCGACTGAGCGCCGGTGGGGTCATGGCGAGCGCCCGCGCGAGATCGCCGGCGCGCTGCGGCTCGCGACGGAGAAGCTCGATCACGCCGCGCCGCGACGGATCGGCCAGCGCACGCAGGGTGCTGTCGAGGCGTGCCGCCCGCGCGGCCGTCACGACTTCGCCGGCGCGTCTCGCAGGCGCTGGCAGAACCACCAGAAGTGCCCCTCGAGATCTGTACATCCGTACGATCGATCGACGAACCACTCCTCACCGTAGTCGCTGGTGGACGG
>JAMFST010000511.1 GCA_026225435.1 Labilithrix luteola | reverse complement strand
GGTCGCCGCGATGAGCACCGAGCTACGCGAGCGTCTGGCCTCGGCGGTGCGCCGGGCCATCGGCAAGATCGACCTGTCCGCCCGCGTGCGCGACGCCTTGCCCGAGTTCCCGCGGGAGGCCGACTCGGTGGCGCTCATCGCCATCGGCAAGGCGGCGCCGGCGATGGCCGCGGGGGTGCTCGCGCGCTGGTCGGCGTACGTCGAGGAGACGCTGATCGTCGCGCCCGACGGGACCCCCTGCGCGCTCGACGGGCCGCGCGTCGAGATCCTTCGCGCCGGACACCCGCTGCCCGATGCGCGCAGCGTCGCGGCCGGTCAGCGGGCCATGGTCATCGCCGCCACCCCGCGGCGCAAGCTGCTGCTGGTCATGGTCTCGGGCGGCGCCTCGTCGCTGGCGCTGGTCCCGTCGAACGGCGTTTCGCTGGAGGAGTCGCGCGAGGTCATTCGCACCCTGCTGGCCGCCGGGGCCCCCATCGCCGAGACGAACACCGTCCGTCGTCACCTGTCGAAGGTGCACGGCGGTGGCCTCACCCGGGTCGCCGCGCCCGGGCGAACCCTCGCGCTCCTCGCCAGCGACGTGATCCACGGCGGCAACCACGACATCGGCTCCGGCCCCACCGTCCCCGATCCGACCACCGCCGAGGATGCGCGCGCCGTGCTCCTCCGCCACGCGCGCCAGTTCCGGGCGCTCCCCCTGCGCGAGACGCTCAAGTTCGGCGATCCCGCCGCGCCGCTCCAGCGCGCCCGGGTGGTCGTCGGGCCGAACGATCTCGCGCTCGCCGTGCAGCAGGAGCTCACCAACCAGGGGTTCTCCGTCCGCGTCTTGCCGCCGTCGATCGAGGACGTCGGCGCGCTCACCGCCGAGTACGCCGCCGAGGCGTCCCAGCTCCAGGAAGGGCAGGCGCTGGTTCGCGTGGCCGAGCCGCAGCTTCCGTTGCCGGCGCCTCCGGCCACCTACGGTCGCGGGGGGAGGGCAGGGCACCTCGCCGCCGCCGTCGCTCGCTTCCTCCCCGACGGCGTCGCCTTCATCGCCGCCGCGTCCGATGGCACCGACGGGACCAGCGGCGCGGGCGGCGCCTCGGTCGACGCCCGCTTCGTCACTCGCATCGGAGCGGCGCGCATCGACCGCGCGCTCGCTCGCTTCGACTCGGCGTCGCTGCACGAAGAAGCGGCCACCGCCCTGTCTGGTCCCGCGACCGGCGTGAACCTCGCCGACGTCCACGTCCTGGTCCGCGAGCAACCTCGCGAAAGGTGACTACTTCGTCGGCAGCGCCTTCGTGATCTCGTTCGCCAGGCCGCAGTTGTTCACCTGACGCTGCACGGCCAGCCGCATCTCCGGCGACAGATCCGCCCCTTCACTGGCCATCACGAAGGACGACTCGGCGTTCCTCCGCAGCCGGAAGATGGCGTTCACCTCCGAGGCGTTCCCCGCGCGCGCCCCCTTCAGGTCGAGCAGCTCGACCCGCGCCTCGTGCGCCGTCGCCTGCACCTGCCGGTCAGCGGTCTCACCCGCCGCACCGCCGTCCGCCAGCGGAGCGCCGTCCGGCCCGTCCTCGTCGAGCACCAGCAGCAGGTACTCGGCCTGCTTCACGATGCGCACCGCCACCGGGATGTCGTCCTGCACCGCGTGCTCGTACTGCTTCTCGAAGGCGCGCAGCCGCAGGTCGTCGTCCGCCGTCTTCACGTCGTCGACCCAGCGCGGCGTCAGGATCTTCGTCGAGTCGTAGGCCCGGCGCAGGTTCCACGGCTGCTCGCCGAACGGCCCCGCGTCGTGGTCCAGCGAGGAGGACGTGTCGTGGAGGAAGCAGGCGGCGAACCCGTCCCGCTGCGACATCTCGGTCGCCGCGCGCAGCTTCTCCGGCGAGCGCGCGTCCTCGAGCCGCAGCCGCAAGTACAGCCCGGGACGGCTGCGGAAGTCGTCCGCCACCTTCCCGTGGTCGATGAAATCACCTTGATAGGCGCCGGACGCGCCGAGGGCGGCCGCTTCCAGCCGGTCCCGTAGCGAATCCCACTCCACGCCCACCGTCATCTGCACCGCCCGCTGCTTCTCCAGCAGGGCGTTGCGCCGCGACTCGAGGGTTCGCGCGGCGAAGACGTTGTAGGCGATCAAGGTCAGCGTGACCCCGACCACCGCGACCAGGAGCAGCGTCGTGGTGGGCCGGGCATAGCGCCCGCGTGCGCGATCCTCGCGCAGGGTCCGGATCGATTTGAGCCCCGGCGGCGGACGATCAGCCACTGCTGCTCAGTGTTGCTCTTTCGGAAGCGTGTTCACCATGAAGCTGACGTTCGGGTAGCCCGCGAACGCCGCCGTCTGGAACACGCTCTTCACGACCACCGCCTGCACGTCCTGATCGACCTCGAGCACGACCACGCCGGGGAACTCCTTGCCCGGGTAGATCTGCTTCCACTTCTCGCGGGTCTCCTTGAGGTAGTTGAAGAGCTCGTCGATGTGGGCGAGACGCTTGTTGCTCTCGATGTCGCGGGTGTTGCCGGTGGGGTGACCGTTGGTGAGGATCAACCCGTTGGTGACGGCGACGATCGGCGCGTCGAGCATGTCCTCGACGTTCTCGGCGGCGGGGAGGGTGACGTTCTTCTCCAGCGGCTTGTCGCCGGAGGCGTCGAACGTCATGAGGAGGAAGACCACCGTCACGATCAAGAAGTCGATCATGCTGGTGAGGGGGAGGGCCGCGTTGATGCCGCGCTTCCCGCCGCCGGTGACCTTGTGCTGAACGAACTTCAGCGGGATGTGGTGCATCAACCGCCGACCGGGCTCGTGAATCGTCATCTGACGGGTCCTTTCAGTTGACCGCGAAGGTGACGTTGAAGGCCGGCACTTGCTCGGTCTTTCCGTTCACGGTGAGCGGGCGGTGCGCCTGGTCGAGCGCGTCGATGACACCGATGATGTAGACGTACGGCGTGTCGTTGTCGGTGTGGAGGATCACGTTGTCGAACTTCTTGTCGGTGGCATCGCGGTGCGAGCCGTTCGACTGCCACTCGGTGGCGACGCGGGATGCGAGGTCGGGGTAACGGAACGACTTCTTTGCGTCGGTCCCCATGTTCTCGTCGTGCCGCGGGATATCGAAGTTGTTCACCGTCGCCGCGCCGAGCTTCCAGATGAGCGTGAACTTGGACGGGTCACGCATCTCCACGTGGAGCGTCTTCTCTTCCACCTGCGGTTCGACCGGGGTGGTGGGGTTGGGCGGGCCGGGTACCTGCGCGTCGGCGTTGATGCGCGCCATGTGCGACCACACGGCGGTGATGAGGAGAAAGGAGATGGTGACCATGAGGAGGTCGATCATCGGGATCATGTTGATCTCCGAATCGAGGGTCCTGCGACCGCCCTTGCCTCCCTCTACGTTGACTCCGGCCATCGTCTCCTGCCTCTCGCTTGCTGCGGATTCGGTGCTGCGTACGACGCTACGATTCTAAGCGGTGGTGCTGCGGCACTGCGGGGAGCTGCCGTGCGCGCTGGATGGTGTCTTGCGGAGACCATCCAGCGCTGGC
>JAMFST010000510.1 GCA_026225435.1 Labilithrix luteola | reverse complement strand
TACAGGAGACGCTGCGGCGCGTGGAGCTGGCGATCAAGGAGCGCGAGGCAGGAGACGTGGCGCGCGCCGCGATGGCCCTGCCGCGAGGTGACGAGGCGGACAGCCCGCTGTCGGCGCACGCGTATCGTCACGGGCAGCTGTCGACCGAGGAGCTGTGGCGTCTCGTCGAGGCGGGGGCGACGCCGGCCGAGCTCCGCGTCCGTGCCGCCACGCAGCTCGCTGCGGTCTCCAGCGCCGCCAGCGCGAGCCTCCGCGTCGAGGCGACCTACGCGGCTGAAGTCACTCGCCTGCGCCTCGCCGCGGAGACGTGTCTTGCTCCCGGCGTCCGTGAAGCGCTCGAAGCGCTCGCTGACGAGGAGGCCACCGCAGTGCTCTCCTCGCGCGCGTGACGCCGCAGCTGCGCTCTACTTCCCCTTCTTCGCGTCGGCCGGCGCCTTGGTCTGCTTGTTGACCGCTGCGTCGTGTTTCTTGTTCTTGTCGGCCGAGTGCTGCTGGCTGTTCTTGTTCTTGGCCTTCGGAGACTTGTCACCCATCGTCGGTCACCTCGGTGGACGATGATGGAGGGGGGCCGGACGTAAGTCCACGACGCAAACCGTTCCGGAGAAAGAGCACGGCTCCTGCGGCAGAGACGGCGGCGAGGATCGCGCTGGTCATCATGACCGCGTGCACGGCCGCGAAGTAGGCGTGGGCGACGACCCCGCGCAGCTCGGCAGCCACGGCCGGGTCGAGGCCGGAGAAATCGGCCCCGCCGAGCTTGCCTCGCTCATCGGCGATGCGTTCGGCGAGCGCGGGATCGAGCCTGCGCGCGGCGACTCCCGCGTCGAAGACCGCGTCGAAGCGCGTGCGCAGGAGGACGCCGAAGGCGGCGATGGCCAGCAGCGAGGCGGCGCGGGCGACGGCGTTGTTCACCCCCGAGGCGACGCCGGCGTGGCGCCCTTCGACCGAGCCCATGACCGCGGCGGTGAGCGGCGCGACGGTGAGCCCCATGCCGAGGCCGAGGACCACCACGCCGGGAAAGTAGGTGGTCCAGTACGAGCCACCGTCGTCGCGCGGCAGGAGGGCGAGGAGGAAGAAGCCGGCGCCGGCGACCAGCGGTCCGACGGTGAGCAAGACGCGCGGACCGTGCGCCGAGGCGAGGCTGCCGGCGAAGGGGCTCAGCGCGGCGATGCAGACGATGCAGGGGAGGAGGGTGGCGCCGGCCTGGGTGGGGCTGTAGCCGCGGATCTGGATCAGCTCGAAGGGGAGGAAGAAGAAGGCGCCCCCGAGCGCGCCGTACAGGAGCAGCGTGAGCAGGTTGGTGCCGGCGAAGACCGGGCGGCGAAAGAGCGACAGATCGACCATCGGCGTCCGGACGCGCGCCTCGACGATCACGAAGCTCACCAGCGCCAGCGCGCCGCCGATGTACAGCGCGAGGGTGCCCGCCGCTCCGGTGTGCGCGCCGTGATCGATGAGCGCGAAGACGAGTAGGCCGAGCCCCACGGTGACGAGCGAGGCGCCGGCGAGGTCGGTGCGCGGAACGGCGTCGGGATCGCGCGTCTCGGCGACACCGGTGCGTGCGACGGCGATCACCAGCAGCGCGAGCGGCACGTTGAAGAGAAAGAGCCAGCGCCACGAGGCGTGCACCACCACCCAGCCGCCGAGGACGGGACCGAGGGCGCCGGTGATGGCACCGCTGGCCGACCAGATGCCGATGGCCTTGTCGCGCGCCGGGCCTTCGTAGGCCGAGCCGATGAGCGCGAGGCTGCCGGGCACGAGCAGCGCCGCGCCGACCCCCTGGACGGCGCGGGCGGCGACGAGGAGCCAGGCGCCGGGAGCCGCTCCGCAGGCCGCCGAGGAGAGCGCGAAGATGACCACGCCGCCGAGGAAGACGCGCTTGCGCCCGAAGCGATCGCCCAGCGCGCCGCCGACGAGCACCAGCGAGGCGAGGAGCAGCGCGTAGGCCTCGACCATCCACTGCACCGCGCCGAGCGAGGCGCCCAGCTGGCGCTGGATCACCGGCAAGGCGACGTTGACGACGGTGGCGTCGAGGGACGCCATGCTCGATCCGGCGATGGCGACGAAGAGCGCGCGGCCGGCGGGAGAGCTCGAGGGCGACGCGGTCATGACGGTCAGCGAGCGCTACGCAGCGCCACCAGCTCAACGAGCGCGGCCGGCGGCCGTTCCCCCTTCGCGGCGATCTCCCCGCGACACGACAGCCCGCCGCGGGTGAGGTCGCGGCACACCTGCGGACGCGTCTCGTACGTGCTGCAGGCGAAGCGCCCTGCCCCGGGAGACGTCTCGTCGACCTCGACCCGCAGCGCCGCGCAGTGCCCGTCCACCATGCGCATGTACGCCTTGTTCCCGTCGAACCACACCAGCGTCTCCGCCGCCTCGCCGAGGCGCATGTGGTCATCGCCGCTCACGCGGACGTACGTCTCGAGCTGGGAGAAGCAGCAGGTCCCGCACGCGAGGCACTCGGGAACGGCCGCGGTGTCGATGAGGATCAGAGCCGGGAGACTACCAGCTTCGCCACCGCCGCCGCTCGCGCCTGCAGCTCGGCAGGCGTGCCGTCACCGGTGAGCGTCAGCATGATGTACGCGTCACCGAAGACGGCGGTGAGGGTGCCGCCGCCGATGGTGCTCGCGTCGCTGACGGCGAAGGCGGACGTCTCCTCCCAGACCGCCGCGTCGCCGACCCCTGATACCGCGACGCCGAGGCCGCTGCCGATGATCCCCTTGATGACGTTCACCTCGGCGGAGGCGGCAAAGTCGGTATCGGCGCACACGTAGTCGACGACGAGCTCGCCGTCCTCGTCGCTGGTGGGGCCGACCCAGGCGCAGCTCCCGGTGGCCCGCTCGTTGATCGAGGGGTCGCCGGGGCGAGCGCCGTCGCCGCCTCGCTGGTGGTGAGCAAGCTGCAGCTGCTCGTCGGCAGCGTGCAGGTCACACCGGTGGTGGTCGTGGTTCCAACCACCGGCATGTTGGCCGTCTTGGCCGTGTCGTCCGAGTTGCCGCAGGCCACGACCGTCGCCAGTCCCGCCAGCAAGAACGCGATCACCGCGCCCGCCCCTCGTGCCCCCGGGTGATTCTTCATGACCGCGAACCGTCTCACAGACCTCGCCCTGGCCTCCGCCCCTTTCGCCACATGAGTCCGCCGTGGGCCACATTGCACCGCGTCGAGGCGCCCTTCACGCGCCGATTCTTCGAGAAAGGGCCGCTGGCGTGCATCGTGCTGAGTCTGTGCGAATGTCCATCATCGCCTGGGTCGTCCTCGGTCTCATCTCCGGTTTCCTCGCCAGCAAGGTGGTGAACAAGTCCGGTGACGGCTTCATCCTCGACGTCGTACTGGGGGTGGTCGGCGCGGTGATCGGCGGCGTCCTCTTCAACATCGTCGGCGCCGTCGGCGTCACCGGCTTCAACATCTGGAGCATGTTCGTCGCGTTCATCGGCGCCGTCGTCCTACTGGTGATCAAGCACGCGGTCCTCGGCCGTCGCGCCGTCCTCTGAGCCCAGCCTGATCGGGTGCGCATTGGCGCGATCGGATTGGTGCGCTCGCCGCGCGGAACTTAAGAAGACCTCCTCGTCACTCGAGGAGGTTTTTCATGTCCAAGGTATGGCTCATCACCGGTAGCTCCCGCGGCCTCGGCCGCGATCTCGCCAGGGTCGTGCTCGCCGCGGGCGATCGCCTGGTGGCGACGGCGCGCGATCCGGAGCAGCTGCGCGAGATCGTCGCCGCCGCGCCCGATCGCGCGATCGCGGTGAAGCTCGACGTCACCCGGGCGGAGGACGCGCGCGCTGCGG
>JAMFST010000509.1 GCA_026225435.1 Labilithrix luteola | reverse complement strand
GATCGCGTGAAGGCCATCGTGACGGAGGACTTCGTGCTCGACAGCCCGACGACCCGGCACACCAGCTGGTTCGTCCAGGGGCAGCAAGCCGCCAGCGACTACGTCCGCTACGTGCTCGGCGCGTACCCCGATCTCATCTGGACGGTGACCGCTCCCCCCATGTTCCGCGACGACATCCGCCGCGCGGCGTTCAGCTGGCACGGCACCGGGCACTTCAGTGGCACGCTGACTCCGCCGGGCATCAAGGGGACGGGCAAGCCCTTCGCCTTCGCCGGGATCGAGACCTTCGACTTCCGCGGCGATCGCGCTTGCTACTTGAACGCAACGTACGACCTACTCGGGCTGACCAAGCAGCTCGGCATCTACAGCAAACCCGCCCGCTGACGGTCCCGCCGCGGTCGCCTCGAGGAGTCGTCATGAACCGCTCAAAAGCCATCGCTCTCGCCGAGGAGCTCTATCGCGCGCTCGCCGTCTGGGATGTCCCGGCGTTGAACGCCGTCCTCCATCCGCGCTTCCAGGGGGTCAGCACCGCCGGGTTGCCGCTCGGTCTGGGCGGGAGCTACGACGGACCGGAGGCGATGATGAAGGGCTTCTGGTCGAAGATCGGGCGCAACTTCGACGCCCGCGCGGTCCCGGCGAGCTTCGTCATGGGGGACGACGGGCGGCTGGTGGTGCAAGGCGAGTACGTCGGCCACGCCCGCGCGCAGCACGGCAGCGGAGAGCTCCGCGCGGCGCTCGTGCACGTGATCGGCTTCGCCGACGATCGCATCGCCTCGCTCGAACAGATCACCGACAGCCAGCGCTGGCACGAGGCGCTGCGGCAACCAGGAGAACCGCGATGAACGAAGACCGAGTCCGCCTCACCGTCGAAGATCACGTCGCCCACCTGCGGCTCAATCGGCCCGCCGACCGCAACGGCATCGACGACAAGATGGCCGCCGCGCTCGCCGAGGCGGTGGAGGCGATCCACGCCGACGGCAACGCGCGCGCCTTGTTGATCAGCGGCGAAGGTCCGGCGTTCTGCGTCGGCGGTGACCTCAAGTTCCTCGCGCCCAAGATCGACAAGCTGGACGACGAGTTCCAGTCGATGATCGGGAGCTGGCACGACACCCTTCCCCGCTTCTCCGAGCTGCCCATCCCGGTGGTCAGCGCCATCCACGGCGGCACGGCCGGCGGTGGGCTCGGCCTCGTGTGGTGCGCCGACTTCGTCATCGCCGCGGAGAACACCAAGATCGCCACCGGCTTCGTCGAGCTCGGCCTCCCCGGCGACGGCGGCAGCTCCTGGCACCTTCCGCGGCTCGTCGGTCTGCGCCGCGCGCAGGAGCTGATCCTCGACAACCGCGTGCTCGACGCCAAGACGGCGCTCGAGTGGGGGCTGGTCAACCAGGTCGTGCCGATGGACCAGCTGCTGCCGGTCGCCAGCGCGCTGGCCAAGCGGCTGGCGACCCGCTCGCTCACCGCCATCGCCCACTCCAAGGAGCGCCTGCGCGAGACCTTCGGCAACTCCTACCGAGAGCAGCTCCAGGCCGAGAAGCGCGGCATGATGGCCGCCGCCGCGCAGCCCGACGTCAAGGCGGGCCTGCCGGCCTTCGTCGCCAAGACCAAGCCTACGTTTCCCGACCGACCGAAGCGATGAGGCGGTCGAGATCGTCTTCGGTGGTGCGCGGGTTGAGGATCGTCACGCGCAGGTAGGTGACGCCGCGGAGCTTGGTGCGAACCAGGTAGAAGTCGCCGGCGTCGACGATCCGGCGGCGCACGTCGTCCATCTCCGCGCCTTCGGCCTCGTGGCGGAAGCAGACGATGTTGCACTCGGGCTCCACCGCCACGCGGAACCCCGGCGTCGCGGCCAGCTTCGCCGCGAAGCGCTGCGCGAGCTCCACGCAGCGATCCAGGTAGGCGGCGATCCCGGCCTCGCCGTGCACCGCGAGCGCCAGGTACGGCTGCAGCGCCATCATCGTCTTGGTGCACTCGATCGTGCGCAGGCCGGTGTCGTAGCGCGCCGCCGGATCGAACAGATACTCCGTGTCGGGCGCGTGGAAGGCGCCGAAGGAGTCGCGCCCGTCCTTGAAGAGGACCGCGGTGACCAGCGCGGGGCACAGCATCATCTTGTGCGCGTCCCACACCACGGAATCGGCGCGCTCCACCCCGGCGAGCCGCGCGCGATGCGTCGGTGACGCGAGGAAGGAAGCTCCGTGCGCGCCGTCCACGTGCAGCCAGGTGTCGTGGCGGGCGCAGACATCGGCGATCGCCTCGAGGGGATCGAAGGCGCCGGTGCTGGTGGAGCAGGCGCTCGCCACCACCGCGACCACCTTGCGCCCGGCGCGTTCGACCTCGGCGAACGCCGCCTCGAGCCGCTCCGCGCGCATCTTGAAGCGCTCGTCGGCGGGCACGGTGACCAGGCCGGCGCGCCCCCAGCCCATGATGCCGACGGCGCGCTTGGTCGAGTAGTGCGCCTCCTCGCAGGCGATGACCGCGCCGGGGACCTCCTCGGTGCCGAGCCGGTTCGCCACCCGCTGCCTGGCCGCGAGGAGCGCCGTCAGGTTTCCGACCGAGCCGCCCGAGGTGAAGAGCCCGTCGGCGCCGGCCGGGAACCCGATCTTCCTCGCCATCCAGCCG
>JAMFST010000508.1 GCA_026225435.1 Labilithrix luteola | reverse complement strand
GTAGGCGGCGTCGCTCTTGCCGTCGCACTGGCCGTCGGGGGTGGCCGCCGCGGTGGTGAACGGAGTGCCGCCGTCGGGGCGCACGTACCAGGTGTCGCCGCCGGCACCGCCGGCCGAGACCTGGATCGGGAACGTGGTGCCGCCGCCGCTCCAGGCGGGGATGGCGCTCTTGCCGTAGGTGGCGTTGCCCGACTGGCCGCAGGTGACGGTGGTCATGCCCGGCGCGACGGCGGTGGCGAAGCCGTGCTCGTCGACGGTGGCGACGGCGGGGTTGGCGCTGGTCCAGGTGCACGACTCGCTGAAGGGCTGGCCGGTGGTCTGCCCCTGCGAGGCGTCGTTGTTGATGACGAGGCCTTCGCCGAGGGTGGCGGTCGCACCGACGGTGAGCGGGAAGGCGTTGGTGTAGCTGCGCTGATCCGGCGTCGCGTACACGTAGAAGGTGTCGCCCTTGTGCTGCCCCCACACGCTGCCGCGGGCGGTGAGGCCACCGGCGGTGGCGATGGCGTATCCCTCGTCAGTGGAGCCGGCGACTGGATCGGTGACCCAGGTGGCGAGCCCCGCGGCGCTGACGGTGAGGGCGGTGGTGCGTGACGAGGACCAGGCGAGCCCGCCGGCGCGTGCGCACGCGTCGTGGGAGCCGTCGACGTAGGTGCAGGTGACGGTGAGCTGCTGCGTGGTGCCGGGCGTGAGGACGGTGCCGCCGGGGCTCACGGTGATGGTCTCGAGGCCGTTCTTGCCGGGAGGCGGGGCGGCGTCGTTGGCTGCGCCGCCATCGCTGGTGCCGACGCTGCCGCCGTCTTGCAGCGTGCCCGTGCCGCCGTCGCCCACCTTGCCAGGCGTTCCACCGTCGGGGGACGAGCCGGGGGACTCGTCACTCGACGAGCCGCAGCCGGCGGCGACCGCCACGGCCGCGAGGAGAACGGAAGAAAGGGCGAGCGAAGGACGCAAGAGGCGCATGGGCGTCGCATCAGCAAGCTCCGTGCTTGGCGGGCGATCGCTGATCGACACGGGATATGCGGTGCGGCGATGTGTGGTGAAACTCTGCGCGCGTGACTTGCGCCCATTTTGACCGCGAACGAAGTGGTCTTGCGAACGGACTGGGCGCAGCTTCCCCAAGGCATACTGTCGCCCATGGACATCAAAGCCATCGTCAGGAGCTCGCCCGGGGACACGAGCTGGAGGTAGAGACCGGCGGCCGCCGGCAAGCCCTCGCCGTGCCGGCCAAGTCGAGCGGACAGGGGAGCGCCGTCAACGGCGGGGAGCTCCTCTGCGCGGTCAGCCGAGACGGTACTCCTGGGCTCGACTTGTTCCCGTTTTGGGAACACGCTACGGTTCGGCGTGTGCGCGTGTCCAACCGATCGACCGTCCGGGCGTTCGCGGCCGGCCATGCGGACGCGGGCCAGGCTCTGTTTGCTTGGTTCGCCGAGGTCGAACAAGCGAGGTGGTCGGGGCCTGCCGACATCAAGGGCGCCTACCCAGCGGCTAGCTTTCTTGCTGGCAACCGCGTGGTCTTCAATATCAAGGGCAACAGGTACAGGGTGGTCGTCGCCGTGAAGTACGACTTCCATTCGCTCTACATTCGCTTCATCGGGACCCACGCGGCCTACGACGAGATCGACGCCGCCACGATCTAGGACCAGGTCATGAACATCAAACCGATTCACACCGCCGCCGACCACGCGCGCGCTCTCAAGGAGATCGAACGTCTCTGGGACAAGGCCGAGCCGGGGACGCCCGATGGCGAGAAGTTCGAGGTGCTCTCGACGCTGGTCGATGCGTACGAGCGCGAGCAGATCAAGATTCCGAGTCCCGATCCCATTGAAGCCATCCGTTTTCGGATGGACCAGGAGGGGCTTACCGCGAAGGATCTGCTGCCCAATTTCAAGACCCGTGCACGCGCCTCCGAGGTCCTGGCGAAGAAGCGGAGGTTGAACCTGGCGATGATCCGGCGGCTTCACGCGCAGCTCTCGATCCCCATCGAGTGTCTCGTCAGCGACTACAAGCTCAGGACTTCTACGGCATCCCGCCCGAAGGTACGTTGACTTCGGGCTGCGTTTGCGGGCTCGCCAGCCTCGCTGGCTTTGCTTGATGGCCCCGTCCGGTCCACGTACTCATCCCTTGCCGACCTGCTGGTCCAACCCCCCCCGCGAGCATCTCGATCGCTGCGCGTTCGCCACTGTCGGTCAGATAGAAGCAACACGATCGGTCATGCCCGGGAGCATGAGGCTCACGAGTCTTCCTCGCGTCCTTCCCCCTCCCGATCCCGCTCGTACCTCCGCGTCGTCGGGAACATCGGCAGCCATCCCTCGCGCCGGACGGTCCAGCATTCGTACGTCGGCACCAGCTGGTCGGGCGCATCGAGCGCGCCGAGGTGCAGCTCCACCTCGTCCTCGTGCCGCGCGAAGACGGACGATCCGCAACGCGGACAGAAGTGGCGCCCCTTGAACTCGCGGGTCTCGCCTTCGATGGTGACGGCGTCCTCGGGGAACATCGCCGCGGCGAAGAAGAGCGCGCCGTGATGCTTGCGGCAGTCGAGGCAGTGACAGACGCCGACCCGGTAGGGACGTCCCGTCGCCACGATGCGGACGTCGCCGCAGAGGCAGCCACCGGTGAATCGATCCATGCGCGTAACCTCCGAAGCGAGTGCTTCGGAGTGTCATATCCGAGGGCGGGCGGCGATGCCCGTCGCAGTGATCAGGCCCGCTGGCTCAGCGCTCAGAGCCCTGCCAGCCGGACTCCGAGGCGGTGAACCGGCATGACGATGACATGGCTCATGGCGCGTGCTCCTTCGAGCGGCAACCTGGCGCACACCGCGGGCGGGGACGAGGCGGCCGGCTGACTCCACCTTTCGCCGCAACCTCCGCTTCCCCATGGCCGAAACTTCCGCCATGGACCCCCTCTCGGCCCTTCGAGATCGCTTTCGCGACGTGTTCCCCAGCGATCCGTCGCCGCCGCCGAACCCTGCGCGTCCAGCGCCCACCGCCACACCCGGCGCACGAAGCCTCGAGGAGCTCCCGGCGGGACCCACGAGTGACGGCGCGCGCTTCGTCCTCGCGCGGATGAAGCAGGAAGCGGACACGCCCGCGAAGACGCTGGCCGCGCCACCTTCGCAGATGCTCGCGCCCAAGCTCGCTCCGTCATCCAGCGAGGCGGCTCACGTCCGCTTGTACACCACGAACCCCAGCGAGCTCCCGGTGAAGCACACGCCCTGGGACGCCGCGACGCTCGTCCCCGCTTTGCAGAAAGCGTGGCCCGGCCTCTCCGAGACGGGCGCGCGCACGCTGGTCTGCCAGATCACGACGGAGACGGGCTTCGGCGGGAAGAACGCCTACGGGTACAACCTCGGTAACGTGAAGGCGAAGGACGCTTCGCTGCCGCACCAGTACCTGCAAGGGACGTGGGAGCCTTGCGCGCCCGAGGTGGCGGCGGCGAAGGTCGCGCAGTACTCGCCCAGCGCACGCGTCGCGACGGCCGAGGACCTCGCCAAGCACCCGGGATGGGCGTGCAAACCGGACGAGCAGATCGTCGTCTTCTCACCCCCCAGCGCACCGTCTCGCTTCCGCGCGTACGACTCGGCCGAGGCGGGAATCGCGGGCTACGTCGGTGCGTTGCAGGGCTTCGCGGCGAGGCAACCGGGGCTCCTCGATGCGCTCAACGCCGGAGACACGGCGACCACTGCGCACCTCCTCAAGACCGCGGGCTACTACCGAGGCGTGGAGAGCGCATACGTG
>JAMFST010000507.1 GCA_026225435.1 Labilithrix luteola | reverse complement strand
TTCGACCCGACCAACGGCATCGCCACGCACACCGAGCACGCGCGCGTCGCCGTCGGGCGCACCTACGTGGACGCGACCCCGACCAGCGGCACCATCTACGTCGGCGGCGGTGGCGAGCAGCTCGACGTTCGCGTCCGGATGGAGCGCCTGTAGCGGTCGCAGGAGCGCCACAGCCGCGTCAGGATCGGCAGGCGGCGAGGCGGTGTGGCGATGGGTCAAGCGTAGCGATCCGCGAAAAAGCTGGCGCCGCGCGCTGGTATCGCCCTTGCTCGGTCCCGGCTCATGCCGTCGCTGTCGCATCTCCTCCGTCGCGCGTTCGTCGGGCTCGCCGGAATCGTCTTCGTCGCCTTCGCGCTCCTCGCCGTCGGCTGCTCGCCGGCCAGCATGGTCCGCTCGGCCACGCCGGAAGCGGTGAAGGGGGGCGCCGAAGGGATCGCCGATCCGCAGACGGAGAAGAACCTGGCCAAGGCGATGGAGAGCCCGGAGATGAAGGAGGCCATCTCGGCGCTCGCCAAGGACATCGGCGGAGCCGCGCTCGACACGCTCGACGAGGCGTCGAAGAGCCAGCGGATGCAGGAGATCATGTCGCGCTTCACCGCGCAGCTGACCCCGGCGCTCGCCAAGTCGGTCTCGGGCATCGTGGACGGCGCGACCCGCTCGGCGGTCAGCGCGGCCATGCAGCAGGCGACCAGCGATCAGAGCATCGCCGAGATGCAGAAGCTCGTCGGCGGCATCACCGATTCGGCCGTTGCCGCGCTCGATAGCCGCATCTCCGGCGACCTGCGCAGCCAGATCGGCCCGGCCATCGCCGCCGCCATCGACGACAGCATCTCCCCGGCCCTCGACCGCGCCACCAGCAACGGCAAGATGGGCGGGCTCGGTCGCGAGATGGGGAAATCGTTCATCCTCGGCGTCAACGACGGTCTCGCCGAGGTCGACGGCTCGGGGCGCTCGCTCATCGACCGCGCGGTCAACTCGAAGCCGGCGGTGTTCCCCTGGTACATGCTGCTGGCCGGCGTCTTCGGCGCGGCGACGCTGGTGTTGATCACCGTCCTGCTGCGCGAGGCGCGGCGCACCCGTCAGCTGCGCGCCACCTTGCTGGCGCTGGCCGCCGGGCTCGAGACGAACGACCGCGAGGCCTGGTCCAGCGAGCTGGTCGAGGTCCTCACCGACGGCGCCAACGACGAGCGGCTCGGGCAGCGGCTGGCCGCCGTCATGGCGCGTCGCAACAACGGCCACCGCTCCTCGGTCATCGCGCCGGCACCGAACGGCTCGACCAACGGCGCCGTGCACTCGTGAGCGAATCAGCCCTCGATGAGGACGCTGGACGGTGAATCGGGGCGTGGCGACAGGTCGAAGAACGTCTCCTGCACACCCGCGCCGACGTGATTGAGCGCGGCCTGGATGTCGTCGACGCAGCCGTGAAGATCGCTCACCAGGTTGCGCCGCCGCGCCGCCTTGAGCTGCGCCACCAGCTCGCTCGCGCGTAGCTCGGCCATCGAGCTCTTGGCGCCGGCCGCCGACGCGATCGCGTGCACCGAGCGGCCGACGCGCGCCGCGCAGAAGCCGACCGAGCGGGGAAACTCCTCGTCGAAGAGGAGGAAGTCGACCACGTTGGCCCCATCGAGCGCGCCGTGGCGCTTCCTGTACATCTCGAACGCGCTCGCCGACTTGAGCAGCGCGACCCACTGCAGCTCCCCTTCCGACCGGGAGCGCCGGTGGTGGTTGCGCGCCGTCGCCTGCGACTGGCTCTGCGACTGCTTGCCGCCGCCCGACTGGCTCTGGCTCTGCGACGACTGGCCGTCCGCCGCCGCCTCGGTCTCGGTCTCGGCCAGCGCCTTCTCCAGCACCGTCGGCGGGATGATGTCGGAGTAGACCAGCAGGGTCATCACGTCGAGGATGCGCGAGGTCTTGTCCGCCCGCTCGAGCGAGCGACCGAGCTGCCCGAAGTGCCAGGCCTCGTTGTGGGTCATCGTCCCGTCGGCGATCCCGACGAACTGCTGCGAGGCGAGCTTCACCGCGCTGAGAAACGCGTGCGGCGCGCGGGCGATGCTGTCGCGATCCGGCTCGTCGGCCAGCAAGAAATGGAACCGATTGACCTGCTCCCACATCTCGCTGGAGATGATCTCGCGGATCTGCCGGGCGTTGTCCCGCGCGCGCTGCACGCAGCTGACGATGGAGCTCGGGTAGCTGGCGTCGAAGCAGAGGAAGCGGGTGACCGTGTCGGCGTCGAACTTCCCGCCGCTCTCGCTGGCGCGGAACAGGTCGAGATCGCCGGTGGTGTCGATGACCGCGCCCCACGGCTCGTGACGTCCCGGCGGCAGATCGAGCGCCAGCTGGTGGGTGACGTCGAGGAAGCGAGCGATGTTCTCCGCTCGCTCGATGTAGCGATTCATCCAGTAGACGGAATCAGCGACCCGGCTCAGCATCAGCGTCGCTCCGAAAGCGGCTCACGCGGTTCACGCTCTTGAAGCACCCAGGTGTCCTTGCTGCCGCCGCCTTGCGACGAGTTGACCACCACCGAGCCACGCCGCAGCGCCACCCGGGTGAGACCGCCCGGAAGGACGAACACGTCCTCGCCGTCGTAGAGCGCGTAGGGGCGCAGATCGACGTGGCGCCCTTCGAGCTTTCCGTTCACCAGCGTCGGCACCCGTGAGAGCGCGACCATCGACTGCGCCACGTAGTTTCGCGGTGACGCCTGGATGCGCGTGGCGAACTCCGCGCGCTCCGCCGCGGTCGCGTGCGGGCCGACGAGCATGCCGTACCCACCCGACTCGTTGGCCGCCTTGACGACCATGGTCTCGAGGTTCTGCAGGACGTGCTGCCGGTCCTTGTCGCGAAAGCACAGGTACGTGGGCACGTTGGGGAGGATGGGATCCTCGCCGAGATAGTAGCGGATCATCTCCGGCACGTAGGCGTAGATGACCTTGTCGTCGGCGACGCCGTTGCCCGGCGCGTTGACCAGCGCGACCTTGCCGTTGCGGTACACGTCGAAGAGGCCGGGCACGCCGAGCTGCGAGCCCGGGTGGAAGGTCTTCGGGTCGAGGTAGGTGTCGTCGATGCGGCGGTAGATGACGTCGATCGCCTCCATCCCGCGCGTGGTGCGCATGGCGACCCGCCCGTCGATGACCCGCAGATCGCGCCCCTCGACCAGCTCGATCCCCATCTGCTGCGCCAGGTAGGCGTGCTCGAAGTAGGCCGAGTTGTGCATGCCCGGCGTGAGCAGCACGATGGTCGGCTTCTTCGACGTCTGTCCGGCGATCTCCGGCGCCATGGCGCGCAGGAGCGAGAGCAGCTGGCTGGCGTACCCGTCCACCGGCCGCACGCGCGAGGCGGCGAACGCGTGGGGCAAGGTGCGCTTCATCAGCTGCCGGTTCTGCAGCACGTAGGACACGCCCGACGGACAGCGCAGGTTGTCCTCGAGGACGTAGAACTGCCCGTCGCGGTCGCGCACCAGGTCCGTCCCGGTGATGTGCGTGTAGACCTTCTTCACGGGCACTACCCCGTGGCACGGTTTGAGGTACGACGAAGCTGAGGCCACCAGCTCGGTCGGCACCACACCCGCCTTGAGGATCCGCTGCTCCCCGTAGATATCCCCGACGAAGTGATTGAGCGCGACGATGCGCTGCTGCAAGCCGCGCTCGATGGGGCTCCAGTCCTCCGGCTCGATCACCCGCGGCACGAGGTCGAAGGGGAGCACGCGCTCGGTCCCTTCGCCGGTGCCGTAGACCTGGAAGGTGATCCCCGCCGAGAGGAGCGCGCGCTCGGCGGTGCGCTGGCGACGGACCAGCTCCGTCGATCCGAGCTGCGCCAGGCGCGCGGCGAGGAGCTCGGCCCCACGACGCGGCCCCCCCTCGCTGGAGAACATCTCGTCGTAGAAGCCGCCGCGGTCATACCCATCGAACAAGGTGGTGTCGTGCATTTGTACCTCGCCGGAAGTTCGAGCGTGCCTGGCTATTCGTTTCGGCGCGGTTTCCGGCGGCGGGGGAAGCATCGTAGTCTAGCCGCAGTGGGTCAATCGCCGAGGAGACCTTTCGCCCGCTTGGCCGCCGTCTTGGCCGGACTGGCGGCCCTGGCCTCGCTCACCTGCTCCTGCGACGCCATCATCGGCACCGAAGATCGCTACTTCGCCGGCGACGCCGCGCGCTCGAGCGCCGATGCCACCGCCGACGCCGACGCTGACGCCACGACGAGTGACGCCTCGTCGGACGCCGCCGACGCCGACGCGAGCACCGGCCCGGCCGACGCGGGCGACGCCGGCCCCACCGTTTCGCCGTACGTGACCGCCGTGAGCGCCGACGCGCCCATCGCGTGGTGGCGCTTCGAGGAGGCCGCGACGAGCACGGTCGCCCTCGACCAGATCGCCCAGGTGCCCGCGACCGCCACCGGCAACGGCGTGACGTTCGCCGTTCCCGGTGTGGTCGGCAACGGCGTCTCGCTCGACGGCATCAACTACCTCGACGTCGGCGACAAGTTCGACCTCGCGGGCTTCCAGGGGTTCACCTTCGAGGCCTGGGTGCAGGCCGACTGGCAGGATTTCGAGAACCTCTTCGTCAAGCGCGACAGCGACAACAACGGGTACGTCCTCTACCTCCGCAGCGGCCCCAAGGCGCAGTTCGAGGAGAACTACGACGGCGAGAACGACGCCGTCGTGTGGG
>JAMFST010000506.1 GCA_026225435.1 Labilithrix luteola | reverse complement strand
GAAGTTCGCCGCGAGCCTGCGGCTGACGCAGCGCGCGAGCCCCTTGCTCAACCTCGCCAACTGCTACGAGAAGAACGGCCAGACGGCGAGCGCCTGGGTGACCTTCAAGGACGCCGCCGCGGCCGGCCGCGCCTCCAACCACAAGGACTGGGAGAAGGCCGCCACCGAGCACGCGACGAAGCTCGAGAAGGTGCTCTCGCGGCTGACCGTGCGGCTTGGCTCCGACACGGGGGCCGCCGCGCTGCAGATCCGTCGTGACGACGCCCCCGTCGGCAGCGCGCTCCTGGGCACGGCCATCCCGGTCGATCCGGGCACGCACACCGTCGACGCCAGCGCGCCAGGCAAGAAGCCGTTTCACCTGAGCATCGACGTCGCCGCCGGCGGCGAGCGCAAGGAGGTCGTCATCCCCGCGCTCGAGGACGCGCCGCCCGATCCAGCCGCTGCCGTCGCCACGCCTGCCACCGGAGCCGCGTCGACCACCACCGCAGCCGGGGGACGTGACGGTTCGGGGCAGCGCACGCTCGGCCTGGTCGTCGGCGGCGTGGGCGTCGCCAGCGGCGGCGTCGGGATCGTCACCGGCATCATGGCGGTCAGCAAGAACAGCTCCGCCAAGTCGATCTGCCCCAACGCCGGCGCCTGCGGAAGCCAGTCCGCCGTCGACGACGGGAGCTCGGCGCACTCGCTCGGCACCGTGTCGACGGTCACCCTCATCGCCGGCGGCGCGCTCCTCGCCGCCGGCATCGTCACTTACCTGCTCGCGCCGCACGCTCCGTCGCCGACGTCCGCGTCGGCCAGCTCACCCGCGGCGCACGATTTGACGCCTCGAGTCACGGCGATCACGGATCTCACGGCGGCGCCGCTCGTCGGATCCGGCCAGGCCGGCTTCGCGATCGCCGGCCGTTTCTGAGGGTCGCCCCGCGCTCGTCGCAGAACATCGCGAGGTGACGCGCGATCTTGTAGAAGGTCGCCATGGCTCGGGTCCCCGTTGACGTCCGCAAGGTGGAGAGGTGCCGGGAGCTCGCCGGCGCCGTCGCCGACGATGTCCAGACGTACATCGATACGCACACCTCAGTCGGCGTGGAGCGCACCATCCTGCGCGCGTTCGGCGCCACCGGCGTCGACGACAAGGGGGCGCCGCTGGTGAACGTGGCGGTGGACCGCTACCGCGACGCCGGGCTCCTGGGCCACGGGATCAGCTACTTTCTCGCCCGCGCGCTCGCCTCCGGCGCCGACTCGGTGCAGGACGCCGCCGAGCGTCTCGCCTTCGGACCGGCGGTCTTCGACGGTCCCGACGAGACCCTCTCCGCCGCCGCCGCGACGCGCCTCCTCGCGCCGCACACGCAAGCGAGCCTGGCGCGCATCGACGAGGCGCGGACCCAGCGCGAAGCCAACAAGGCGCGCATCGCCCCCGGCCCCAACCCGCTGAAGTACGTCATCGTCGCCACGGGCAACATCTACGACGACGCGCTCCAGGCGAAGGCCGCCGCGCAGGCCGGTGCGGACATCGTCGCCGTCATCCGCGCCACGGCGCAGTCGCTCCTCGACTACGTCCCCGAAGGGGCCACCACCGAGGGCTACGGCGGCACCTTCGCGACGCAGGAGAACTTCAAGATCATCCGCCGCGCGACCGACGAGGCGGCGCTCGACTACAACCGCTACGTCCACCAGACGAACTACTCGAGCGGCCTGTGCATGGCGGAGATCGCCTGGATGGCGGCCGTCGAGCGGCTCGACATGCTGCTCAACGACGCGATGTACGGGATCCTCTTCCGCGACATCAACATGTGCCGCACCTTCGTCGATCAGTACGTCTCGCGCCGCTTCATCGCCCGGGCGGGCATCGTCATCAACACCGGCGAGGACAATTACCTCACGACCGCCGACGCGGTGGAGAAGGCGCACACCGTCCTCACCAGCCAGTTCATCAACGAGGCCTTCGCCCTGCGCGCCGGCCTCGTCCGTCGCACGGCGAATGATCCGGAAGTTCTCCTGCGTCGCGAACGTACCGCCGTAGCCTTCGGTGGTCGCGCCGTGCGGGACGTAATCGAGGAGCGACTGCGCCGTCGCGCGAATGACCGCCACGATGTCGGCGCCCGCATGCCCCGCGG
>JAMFST010000505.1 GCA_026225435.1 Labilithrix luteola | reverse complement strand
CGGCGGGACGCTCGGACCGCCGCCTCCGAGCTGCTGCGGACGCATCGACTGGGCTTGCTCCTGCGCCAGCAGCTTGTACTCGCGCACGAACTCCGGGCCGAAGAGGAGGCGGAAGGTCTCGTTCTCCTCGTCGGCGAGATCGCTGTGGCGCTCGGCGAAGAGGTGCACCATCTCGCGGTCCTTTCGCCAGGTCCCGAGCATGCGCGCGAGGCCGCTCTTGCGATTGTTCTTCATCGCCCAGGACTTCTCGATCGTGGCGGGGGAGAGCTCGGTGAGGAGCACCTTCACGCCGCGCATGATCCCGTTGAGCATGCCCACCTGGTGCATCATCAGGTCGGCGAAGCTGCGCCGCAGCGCGCGCGCTGGGGCTCCCGAGGTGTCGTTCCAGTCGAGCAGCGCACGGGCGAACTCCACGGGCCTGCGCGGGAGCTTGAATCCGCCGTCCTCGTCGCCGATGGCCAGCTGCTCCTCGAAGCGATCGAGCCCGGCGAGCAAGGGGACGTGGCCGCGCATCAGCTCGTCGAGCGTGGCGCGGAGCTGGTCGGTGAAGGAGCCGATGTCCGCGCTGGTGACCGCTGCGCGGCCGACGTACCAGGTCGACAGGTACTGGATCGCCTTGAGCGCCACCTGCTCGGGCGCGGTCACCGGTGCGGTGGGAAAGTGCACCTTGGCGGGGGGCGGCCGCGGCGCCACCGCCGGCATCGGCTGCGTGGCGTCGTGGCCGATGCGAGCCACATCGAGGCCGGCCTCGTGAGCCTGGCGCGACGGCGGAGGGGCCGACGGGGTGGCGCCGATGGCCGCTCCGTAGTTACGCAGGAGCGCGGCGAAGGCGGGATCGTCGACGAGCATGGAGTGCCGCTGGGCGATCCCCGTGGCGGCCACCTGGCGCTGGGACGCCGGCATGGCGTCGAGCTGCTGGACGATCATCTCGTACAGATCCTTCGAGGCGAGGTGATAGCGATCGTACGCGCCGGCGATCCGTTCCGGGTCGCCGACCGCCGTCGAGGGAGCAGGCGCCGTCGGACCGCTGGCGGCGATGGTGGCCAGCAGCGGGCTCGCTCCGGCGAGCACATTGGGAATGCTGGCGGCCTCGGTGGAGGCGAGAGCCGCCGAAGCGATGGTGGCGTGCAGGCCGAGGACCGGGTGCCCCCCTTCGTCACCGAAGGACCGGAGCGCCACGGTGACCGCCTTGCGCGGCTGCACGCAGACGACGGTGAAGACCCAGTCGGAGATGGAGAACTCGCGCGGCACGTCTCCGCGCCCGAGCGGCACCCAGGTCTCCGGTGGGATGACCTGCCCGCCAACGACGGTGCCGTTCACGCTGCGCGCGTCGCGCACGTAGAGCTCGTCGCCGCGCAGCTCCAGGCTGGCGTGCACGCGCGAGACCTTGAGCTGATCGGGGAGGACGACGGTGACCACGTTCGGGTCACGCCCGATGAGCACCGGCAAGCGCTCGGTGATCTGATCGAAGGTGGTGCCGTCGACCCGGTTGCGTGCGACCACCCGGAGGGCGCTGTTGGCGAGGCTCACCGGGCAACTCTTGGGCAGCCCACGGGCGAACGCAAGCTCGCCGTGCGGTCCGGCGACGCATCGAGTCAACCGTCGCGCCTGCCGCCTCGTCCGCGTTTCTGTCTTACAGTTCACCCACCATGAGCGATCTGGCTGCCACCGGCGGTGTCCCCGGTCCCGGGAGAATCGGCCGCGTCACCATCGGCGACCTGCTGCGCAAGGCGGCGCGTCGCTTCCCCGATCGCATCGCGCTGACCGACGGCGACCGGCAGGCGACCTTCGCCGAGATCGAGCGCGACGCGAGCCGCTTCGCCAACGCCCTCGTCGCGCGCGGCATGCGGCCGGGGGAGAAGATCTCCACCATCTGCAACAACTCGATCGACATGGTGAAGGCGCTCTTCGGCATTCACCGCGCCGGCCTGGTCTGGGTCCCGGTCAACACCATGCTCGGCGTCGCCGACATGGACTACATCCTCGACCACGCCGAGGTCCGTGTCGCCGTCATCGACGACAACCTGTACGCGCAGCCGGAGCGACGCGCGGCGCTGGTGAAGCGCGGCATCACACTGATGGAGATCGAGCCGGCGCCCGCCTCGCTGGCCGCGACCCGCACCTCGGCCAGCGGTCTGCCGCGCTTCACCGACCTGATCGCCGGGCAATCGGACGTCGAGCCGGAGGTGGAGATCGGTGATCGCGATCTGGCGATGATAATCTACACCAGCGGCACCACCTCGCGCCCCAAGGGGGCCATGCACGGGCACCTCGCGGTGGTGATGGCGGTGATGAGCAACGCCATCGAGATGCACCTCGATCGCAGCTCGTCGATCAGCGGCCAGCTGCCGCTCTTCCACTGCGCGGCGCACGTGCTGCTCCTCAGCTTCCTCGCCGTCGGCGGCAAGGTGGCCCTCATGCGCGGCTTCGACACGGTCGCCTGCCTCGAGGCCATCGCCCGCG
>JAMFST010000504.1 GCA_026225435.1 Labilithrix luteola | reverse complement strand
GGCGGGAGGATTTCAACGCTGGGTAGGGCCGAGCCTCAGCAACCTCCGCCGAGCCCGACGCTTCCATGAGTCTCTGGACGGCCGAGTGGGCGGCCCGTTCACGCCGCCCCAGAGGGCATCGCGTCCGCGCCGCACCCAGCGCGGTCAACCACCCGGAACCCGCGTAATCACGCAGGGTTCCGCGGTGGCCAGGGACGGAATCGAACCGCCGACACGGGGATTTTCAATCCCCTGCTCTACCAACTGAGCTACCTGGCCGAGGCGGCGCAAGTTCGCTCAACGCGGGGGGCTCTGTCAAGACGCTTTGGCGCCTTCTTGCGTCAGGTTCCTCGCGAGGCCCGGCGGCGGCCGCGGAGCACGACCAGCGCCACGAGCCCGGCGAACGCGGCGTCGCCTGCCTGGCCGCTGCGCGAACCGCCCAGGTTGCGCAGTCTGTCTGCGCCAATTGCGCAACCGCCGTCGCTGGAGGAGCCGCCCTCGCCGTCCTCCGCGGTCCCCGCAGCACCCACGCCGCCGTCGTCGGCCACCGCGCCACCGGTTCCCCCCGCGGCAGTCCCCGCCCCTCCGTCGGCCGTCGCGCTGCCACCGCCCGTGCCCACGCTGCCGCTCCCAGCGCCACCGTCGCCGGCCACACCGCCGTCAGCGCCGCCGTCCGCGGCCTCGCTCGCCAGCGGGTTCCACTCGAAGCCGCCGAGTTGCAGGAGGTACAGCG
The DNA here is from genome assembly GCA_026225435.1 of Labilithrix luteola. Lineage (GTDB taxonomy): Bacteria > Myxococcota_A > Polyangia > Polyangiales > Polyangiaceae > JAMFST01. Next base: position 2,554 of record JAMFST010000504.1, on the reverse strand, counting down.
TGCGCAACGACGCGCCGTAGTAGGTGCCGTTGTCGTTCGCGATGCCGACGAAGTACGTCGCGAAGGAGTCGACGAGCGCCTGGCTGTCGACCATCGCCCCCACGGCGAAGCCGCCGACGAACTCGTTCATACCGGTGTACTGGCCGGTGGCGGTGCCGTCCCCCTTGTAGCCGTCGACGATCTTCTCGATGCCGACACCGTTCGCCCAGGCGGTGAGCTTGACGGCGAGGCTCGTGGAGGCGGCGGTGCCGTACCAGAGGGTGTCGAGGGCGTCGCGCCAGGGGGTGCGGCAGGTGTCGTAATTGTACTGCTCGGAGGTGGAGTCGAGGCTGCCGACCGGCTGGCCATTCTCGTCGAGGGTGTCGATGATGATCCCGGTCTTGGCGTTGGCGGCGAGACCCCAGACGGTCTCGACGTCGTCGGCCGCCTTGGTCCAGTAGCTGTCGCCGGTGACGGCGCCGAAGAGGCGGTAGTAGCCGGGCATGAAGTAGCTCGAGCTCGAGCCCTGGGTGCAGGCGCCGGTCCCCTGCCAGTCGCCGGCGGCGGGGAGGTTGCGGCCGCTCGACGGGCAAGTGGTGAAGTCCGCCTTCTTCAGGGTGGCGAGGTAGGTCCTGGCTTCGGCCGCATAGCTGCCGCCCCACTGCTGCGCGGCCACGAGCAAGCCGTAGGCGATGTCGGTGTCACCGTCGGTCGCCGAGCCGCTGCCGCCGTCGTCGGTGGTCGCGCCGGAACAGGTGACGTGCCAGCCCATGACGCCGTTGGCGTTGAAGCTCTTCTGCGCGAAGGCCCAGAGGCCGTCGAACTGCGCCTTGTCCCCGAAGTAGGCGGTGAGGACCATGCCGTAGCCCTGCCCTTCGGAGAAGGTGCTCTTGGTACCGGTGGCGTTGTCGACCCGGTAGTACGGCGTCGCGCCTCCGCCGGAGCAGTCGGAGAGCAGGTACTTCGACTTCCAGCTGGCGTAGGACGACTCGACGACCGCGGCGGTGACGGCGGCAGGGACGTAGCCCTTGGCGTAGGTCGCCTTGGTGGGAAACGGTCGAGTCTGTGCGGACGCGACGGGGGCGAGGCCCAGGAGGACGGCGGCGCTCGAGAGCACGCCGACGAGGCCGACGAGGGACGGACGCAGGAAGCCGAGATCGCTCATGGAGAGCCAGACTGCACGGCTCGGGCCACGAACACATGCAGGATCTTTACGTCCGCACCGATCGGACGGCGCGTAGAGGGTGGCAAACGCAGAAAGAGGCGTATCGTGCTGTGTTCGGGGGGCGAAGAGCGCCTGGCCGGTGACGGATGTTCGGCGCAGCGGTGGCCTCTTTCCCTTCACTTTCCTCACTTCGGCTTAATGATTCTCGCATCGAGACCGTACTGGCTTGGCAAGGAGCCCCGCGATGAATGCTGCCCACTACCGACACTCGACGGCGAAGTTCGCGGCCGTCCGCGCGCCGGCAACCCAGCATGAGAAAGGCCGCGTCCTGCTCGTCGACGACGAGCTGGCCATCTTGCGCGCCTATGCCCGGCTCCTCGGTGCCAACGGCTATCATGTGGAGACCGCGCAATCGGCGCACCTGGCGCTGGAGCTGCTCGAGGGGCAGACCTTCGACGTCATCATGAGCGACCTGACGATGCCCGAGATGACGGGCATCGATCTGCTGCGAGCGGTGCGCGCGCGGCACCTCGACATTCCCTTCGTCCTGGTCACCGCGGCGGCGACGACGGCGACCGCGCTCGACGCGATGGAGCACGGCGCCCTGCGCTACCTGCTCAAGCCGGTCGACACCGACGCGCTCACGCGCACGCTGGAAGAAGCGGTGCGCATCGGGCGCACGGCGCAGGAGCGCAACCTCGCCGCGGCGCTGGCGCAGGAGCAGGCGGGCCAGCAGGAGCGGCTCGGCGCGGCGCTCGATCGCGCCATCTCCGGGCTGTACATGGTGTACCAGCCGATCGTTCGCTGGTCGACGCGCGAGGTGTACGGGTTCGAGGCGCTGGTGCGCTCGTCGGAGAAGGAGCTGCCACATCCGGGCGCGCTCTTCGACGCCGCCGAGGAGCTCGACCGGGTCCACGATCTCGGGCGCGCCATCCGGCAGCTGGTCCCCCAGGCGACGGCCATCGCGCCGCCGGACGTGAAGATCTTCGTCAACCTGCACACCCGCGACCTGAACGACGAGACGCTCTTCGCCGACGACTCGCCGCTCGCCAGCATCGCCAGCCGGGTGGTCCTCGAGATCACCGAGCGCGCCTCGCTCACCGACATCGACGATCCGCACGCCCGCGTCGCCGCTCTGCGCGCCAAGGGCTTTCGCATCGCCATCGACGACATCGGCGCCGGTTACGCGGGGCTCACCAGCTTCGCGACCCTCGAGCCCGAGGTGGTGAAGCTCGACATGGCGCTGGTGCGCGACGTCGACAAGAAGCCGATGCAGCAGAAGCTGGTTCGTTCGCTGGTCAGCCTTTGCCGCGACCTCGACATCGCCATCATCGCCGAAGGGGTGGAGACCGTCGGCGAGCGCGACGCGCTCATCGCGCTCGGCTGCGATCTGTTCCAGGGCTACCTCTT
>JAMFST010000503.1 GCA_026225435.1 Labilithrix luteola | reverse complement strand
TCGTGTTCACGGTCGTGCCGATGCGCAGGTACTCGCCGCGCAGCACCTTCCCCTCGATCTCGAGGGACATCTTCTGCGACAGGTCTCCGCCGGCGACCGCGGTGATGACGCGCGCGACCTCCATCGAGGGGCGGACGAGATCGCCGATCAGCGTGTTGAAGGCGTCGATCTCGGTGGCCCACTGTCCGCTGACCGGCAGCGGCGTCCCCTTGCCGGCGCCGCGATCGCGCAGGAGCACGGCGCGCTCGCGCATCTCGCCGTCGCGTCCGACCACCTTGCTGACGCGCGCGATCTCGCGGCTCGTGGTGTTGAGCAAGGCGGCGACGTCGTTGAACGCCTCGGCGACGTCGCGCGCGGCGGCGTTCTTCGTCGACGTCCCGCCGGTCGGCAGGCGCACCCCGAAGTCCCCGGCCTGCAGCGAGCGCAACGCGGCGGCGATGGCCGCGAGCTGGCGATCGCTCGCCGCGCGCGACGCGTCGTCGTCGTGAGGCCGCGCTCCGTTGCCGTTGCCGTTCTTGTGACCGTTGCCGTTGCCGCTACTGCGCCTGGCGGGCGCCCTCTTCCGGGCGCCGAGCTCGCTGCTGGTGGTTGCCACCGCGCAAGCGTACGAGCTTGCTAGGGCTGCCTCGACTCGTTTTCCGCTTCAGTCACGGCGTGTTCGCCTGCGTCATGGCTCAGGCGTGAAGCCGAGCGCCCATCAGGCGAGGATGCGGACGACGGCTGCCTCGAGCGCATCGAGGCTCACCGGCTTGACCAGGTGCATGTCGAACCCGGCCGCATGACTCTGCTCCAGATCTTCCGTCCCACCATGGCCGCTGATGGCGATCCCGCGGATGGGAGCCGCCGGCGCCAGCGCGCGGATCTGCCGCATCAGATCGTGCCCGTTGCCGTCGCGCAGGCCGATGTCGCTCACCAGGAGGTCGATCTTCTGCGTGCGCGCCACCTCCATCGCCTCCTTCACCCCACTGGCCGTCACCACGTCTCGCCCGCGCCGCTTGAGCGCGAACTCGAGCAGCATCGTGGTGTCGGGGTTGTCGTCCACGACGAGGATCAGGATCGGGGCCGTGACGGCAGCGTTGGAGTCGGAAGAGGGGGGCAAGACGCGCTCCGGATGCAGGTGCAGGTGCGAGGATCCGTATCGCGTATCGGCGCGCGCGTCACCGAAGGACGCGGTCGAGCCGGGTTTGCAGATCGATCAGCGCCACCATGTCCTCGACGTAGTCGAGCCGGGTCGTGTCGATGACCACGATCTCGGACAGATCGTAGCGGCCGAACCACTCCTCGTAGCTCTTGTGCAGCCGCGCCAGGTACGCGTGCGGGATGCTCTGCTCCATCGGCCGGCCGCGCGTCTTGATCCGCTGCTTGGCCGCCCGCAGGCTGCAGGTGAGCGCGATGAGCACGTCCGGCGGCCGGAGCGCCTGCCGCACGCTCCGGTACAGGCTCTCGTACAGCTCCCAGTCACGCTTGGACATCGCCTTGGTGCGCGCCAGGTTGCGGGCGAAGATCTCCGCGTCCTCGTAGATCGTCCGGTCGAGCACCACCGGCACCGGGCTCGTCTCGAGCTGCTGGTGCAGGGCGAACTTCGCCGAGAGGAACCAGGCCTGCGAGTGGAAGGCCCAGCGCGGCATGTCGGCGTAGAAGTCGGCCAGGTACGGGTTGGCCTCGTTCGGCTCGTACGCCGGCGTCAGTCCGTAGCGCTTCTCCAGCCAGCCGACGAGCGACGTCTTGCCCGCGCCGATGGTGCCGGCGACGGCGACGTAGTGCGCAGGCTTCTTCCGGCTGCTCATTCGCCGGGCCGCAAGAGGCGCAGGAGGAGCAAGGTCGACGG
>JAMFST010000502.1 GCA_026225435.1 Labilithrix luteola | reverse complement strand
GGACCGTGAGTGAAGACGGCGACGAATCGAGCAGCGTGCCGCGAGGGTTCTACCTGCGCGCGGGGTTCACGACGGGGCTGCTCGCGCGGGCGAGGGGGATGTCGACGGACTCTCCGTGAGCGGTCAGCTTCGGCGGCGGCTGGCCACGGCGAGGCGTTTCGTACCAGCGTCGAGGGGCGGGCGCAGCCGGTCACGCGACGGCGCGCCAGGATGCTCCCGCCACGGCGCCGCCGAGCAGCCAGCAGCGGCGCGCGTGGAAGTCGATACCCATATCCGCCGCGCCCGAGCGGAAGGGCGTTGCGGTATTGTTCGAGAATGTTAGAAGAAGCGGGTGCGCTCTCTCGACGATGTTCCTCCGGTGGCCGCGGACCTGCCCGCGGTGGCCGCCTCCGCCTTCGACCGGCCCACGCTGGAGAAGCTCGCACCGGCGGCGCGGTTCACGCACGCGCCGCGCTTTCTCCTGCTCTTCGGCTCCCTCCGGGACCGTTCCTACAGCCAGCTCCTCGTGCTGGAGGCGGAACGTCTCCTGCGGTCGTTCGGTGCGGAGACTCGCGTCTTCGACCCGCGCGGACTGCCCATGCCCGACTCGGCGCCTGCGTCGCACGAGAAGGTGGCCGAGCTGCGCGAGCTGTCCAGCTGGAGCGAGGGGCACGTCTGGTGTAGCCCGGAACGGCACGGCGCCATCACCGGCGTCTTCAAGAGCCAGGTCGACTGGCTCCCGCTGGAGGTGGGCGGCATGCGCCCGACGCAGGGACGCACCCTGGCGGTGATGCAGGTGAGCGGCGGCTCGCAGTCGTTCAACGCCGTGAACACCCTGCGACTGCTCGGCCGGTGGATGCGGATGATCACCATTCCTAACCAGTCGTCGGTCGCGAAGGCCTACGACGAGTTCGACGAGGCCGGCCGGATGAAGCCGTCGCCCTACTACGAGCGGCTGGTCGACGTGATGGAGGAGCTGATGAAGTTCACGCTCTTGCTCCGCGAGAACGTCCCGTACATGACCAGCCGCTACAGCGAGCGGAAGGCGGGCAGCGTCGACGTCGCCACCGACCTCGCCGCGAAGGCGATAGCCGCCGTTCCGCCTCGCTGACCGGAGCGGCTTGCTCCTTTATTCGAAAATGTTAGAAGAAGGCCCATGGTTGCAAAGTTAGACCGTCACGCAGCGCAGCTCGGCGCGCTCGGGCACCCCGTGCGGCTGGCCGTCTTGCGCTTCGTCGTTCAGGCGGGGGTCGACGGCGCCGCGGCCGGCGACATCCAGAGCCACGTCGACCTGCCCGCCTCGACGCTCAGCCACCACCTGAAGCGACTCGTCGACGCCGGGGTGATGAGCGGCCGCGACGAGGGGACCTTCCGCTATTACTCCGCGGAGTACGACGCCCTCAAGGCGCTGACGGACTACCTGTGGGAAGACTGCTGCAAGCGCGGCAAGGCGCCCGCACGCGGGAAGTGCTGTTGAAGGCCGTCGCACGGCTCTCCGTCGTCGACCGCTTCCTCCCGCTCTGGATCGTCGGGGCGATGGCGCTCGGCGTCGCCGCCGGCCACCTCTGGCCCGACGTGGGGGCTGCGCTCGACTCCGTGAAGGTCGCCGGCGTCTCGCTCCCCATCGCCTTCGGCCTCTTCTGGATGATGTACCCGGTCCTCGCCAAGGTCCGGTACGGCAAGCTCGGCGCCGTCGGGGGGAACGGGAAGCTCTTCGCCACGTCGCTCGCGTTCAACTGGCTCCTCGGGCCGCTGCTGATGTTCGTCCTCGCGTGGGTTCTGCTGCCCGACCTGCCGCACTACCGAACCGGCTTGATCCTCATCGGCCTTGCCCGCTGCATCGCGATGGTCCTCATCTGGAACATGCTCGCCTGCGGCAGCAACGAGGTCGCCGCTGTGCTCGTCGCGCTCAACTCGCTCTTCCAGATTCTTTTCTACTCGGTCCTCGGCTGGTTCTACCTGACCGTGCTGCCGACCTGGCTCGGCGCCGACCCGTCCGCCTTCCATGTGTCGATGCTGACCATCGCCAAGAGCGTGCTCCTCTTCCTCGGGCTGCCCTTGGCAGCCGGCGCCGCGACGCGCGGACTGCTCGTCAGGTCGAAAGGGGAGAGCTGGTACGAGCGCCGCTTCCTTCCGCGCATCGGCCCCGCGGCGCTCCTCGGTCTTTTGTACACCATCGTCCTCATGTTCGCGATGCAGGGCGACAAGATCGTCCGCGCGCCGCTCGACGTCGTGCGCATTGCCCTTCCGCTCGTCCTCTACTTCGCCATCATGTTCGGGTCGTCGTTCGTCATCGCGAGGAAGCTCGGCTTCTCCTACGAGGACACGGCGTCGCTCTCCTTCACCGCGGCGGGGAACAACTTCGAGCTGGCCATCGCCGTCTCGGTCGGGCTCTTCGGCATCGCGTCCGGTGAGGCGCTCGCCGGTGTCGTCGGGCCTCTCATCGAGGTGCCCGCGCTCCTCGCGCTCGTCTACCTGTCGCTCTGGTTGAAGCGGCGGTGGTTTGCTGCGGCGGCTGGCACGGCGCCGTCGTCTCCTGCACTGGAAGGTTCGCCATGACGGAACGGATCATCTTCGCCTGCGTTCACAATGCGGGCCGGTCGCAGATGGCGGCCGCCTTCTTCAACCAGCTGGCGGATCCCGCGAAGGCTCGCGCCGAGTCTGCCGGGACGGAGCCCGGCGACCGTGTTCACCCGGCGGTCGTCGAGGTGATGCAGGAGGTGGGGCTCGACCTCTCCGGCGCCGTGCCGACGCTGCTCACGGCGAGCGTGCTCGCGGAGGCCGCTCACCTCATCACGATGGGATGCGGCGAGTCGTGCCCCGTCGCGCCCAGGTGGGTCCAGCGCGCCGACTGGCCGCTCGACGATCCGAAAGGCAAGCCGGCCCCGCGCGTCCGGGAGATTCGCGACGAGGTCCGCTCCCGCGTGTCGCAGCTGGTGCGGCAGCAAGGGTGGGCGCGCGCGGGCGTCGACGGGGACCCGTCGGGCGCGGACCAGC
>JAMFST010000501.1 GCA_026225435.1 Labilithrix luteola | reverse complement strand
GACGGCGTCGGCTGACCACCGGCAGGCAGCTCACCGACGGTCAGTGACCACCGCTCGTCACCCGTGGGGAGGAAAGCTCGACCCTGTGAACCAGGCTCGTCACAAGGATGTCCCGGGCGGCGAGACCCTGGTACGACGCAGCTCGACGTGAGCAACCCCGAGACCCCCGCCACCCCGCCGCCGTCCTCGTTCCTGGCGAAGCTGCTCCGCCCCTTCGCCGTCGTGGAACCGGGCGAGGTGGTGACGGCCGTCGTCATGACGCTCACCGTCTTCCTCCTGCTGACGGCGTACTACGTGCTGAAGACCGCGCGCGAGCCGCTGATCCTGCTCGAAGGCGGCGCCGAGGTGAAGGCCTACGCCGCCGCCGGCCAGTCCATCTTGCTCCTCCCGGTCATCGCCGCGTACTCGGCCGTCGCCAAGCGCGTCGGGCGCATGAAGCTCATCGCGAGCGTGTACCTGTTCTTCGTCTCCAACCTGGTCCTCTTCGCCGTCGCCGCGCGCGCCAACCTGCGCATCGGCATCCCCTTCTATCTGTGGGTCGGCATCTTCAACGTGATGACCATCGCGCAGTTCTGGAGCTTCGCGAACGACATCTACACGCCGGAGCAGGGCAAGCGGCTCTTCGCCATCCTCGGCATCGGCAGCTCGGTCGGCGCGGTGGCCGGCGCGCGGATTGCACATGCGCTGGTGGACTGGGGAACCTCCGCCTTGATGCTCACGTCCACCTTCCTGCTCTGCGTCTGCGTCGCGCTCCTCTGGCTGGTCAACCACCGTGAGGGGGCGCCGGCGCAGCACGCCGAGCCCGTGCACGAGGAGCCGCTCAAGACGGACCAGATGTGGGCCCACTTGGCCAAAGATCGCTACCTGCTGCTCATCGCCGCGCTCACCCTGGTGCTCAACTGGGTGAACAACAACGGCGAGTACCTGGTGGACCGCACCCTGCTCGAGACGGCCGCCGCGCACGCCGCCGACGCGCACGTGACCACCGCGGTCTTCATCGGCCGCTTCAAGTCCGAGTACTTCAGCTACTACAACGTCGGTGGCGTGCTCCTGCAGCTCTTCGCCGTGTCGCGCATCATGAAGGTCGTCGGGGTTCGCGGCGCCCTGAACTTCCTCCCGGCCCTGTCGTTCGTCGGGTACCTGGCCGTGGCGATCGTCCCCGGTCTACGCGTCGTGGAGATGACCAAGGTGGTGGAGAACTCGCTCGATTACTCGCTGCAGAACACCGCGCGGCAGACGCTCTTCCTGGTGACCGATCGGGTCGAGAAGTACATCGGCAAGACGATCATCGACACCCTGATGATGCGCCTCGGTGACGTGCTCGCGGCGCTCTCGATCGGCCTCGGGGCATGGCTCTCCTTCAGCACGCGCACCTTCGCCGTCCTCAACGTGGTGCTGGTGGTCGGGTGGGCAGGCACGCTGGTCCTCCTCGGCCGCGAGTACGGCAAGCGCAGCAAGGTCTTCGCCGACAGCCCGGCCGCCGTGGAGGCGACATGAACCGCCGTCTTCGCGACACGCTGCCTGCCGTCGCGCTGCTCGCGGCGGTCACCTCGGCCACCAGCGCCCATGCGGCCGGCGGCGGCGCGAGCACCTTCACCAAGGGAGCAGACGCGCCTCCGACGAGCACCGTCCCCGACTCCACGCCGACCATCCCGCAGGACCCCGACGTGAAGCCGGCGGTCGCCGGCGAGTCCGACGAGGCCAGCGCCGGCGATGCGAAGAACGCCCCGGAAATTCCGCGACGCACGCCGCCGGTCTACAACAGCCGCGGCTCCGGACCGGTCACCGGCGGAGACGTCGCGCTCGGCACGTTGCGCGTCCTCGTCTCGCCCATCTACCTCCTCACGGAGTACGTCATCCGCCGCCCGATCGGCGCCGGCGTGACCGCCCTCGAGCGCTCGGGCGTCCCCAAGACGCTCTACGACTTCTTCCTCTTCGGCCCGGACCACAAGGCCGGCGTCGTCCCCACCTTCCTGGCCGACTTCGGCCTGCGCCCCAGCGTCGGTCTCATCGGGTTCTGGAGCGACGCCTTCGTCCCCCGCCACAACATGATCGCCCAGGGGTCGACCTGGGGGAGCGACTGGCTCGCCGGCGGCTTCACCGACAAGTACGTCTTCCGCAAGGGGTCGACCGACAACGAGGCCACCTCCATCAACGTCGTCGACCGGCCGGACCACCCCTTCTACGGCATCGGCCCGCGCACCCGGCAAGGCGCCGAGGTTCGCTACGGCTCGACCCGCATCGATCTGGCCCAGTCGATCGATCATCACCTCGGACCATACGTCGCCCTGCACGCCCAGCTCGGCGCGCGCTGGATGGACTACCAGGACGGCAAGGGGCTCGGCAGCGACGAGACCCTCGCCCAGGCGGTGCAGAAGGGCGACCTGCCGGCCCCCCCGGGCTTCCGCGACGACTACACCCTGTTCACCAGCGCCACGCGCATCGCCATCGACTCGCGCGACGCCGCGGCCGCCTCCGGCTCCGGCGTCCGCTTCGAGGCGGGCGAGGAGTGGGACGAGAGCCTGCGCGCCAACGCCAACGCCTCGTGGATCAAGTACGGCGGCGCCCTCACCGGCTTCGTCGACCTCGACGCGAAGAAGCGCGTGCTCTCGCTCTCGGTGGCGTCGCTCTTCGTCGATCCGACGCAGAAGGACGTCACCATCCCCTTCACCGAGCTCGCCTCGCTCGGCGGCATCGAGCCGATGCGCGCGTACCTCGCCGGGCGCATGATCGATCGCAGCTTCCTCGTCGGCACGCTCGAGTATCGCTGGCCGGTGTGGAACGCCCTCGACGGCACCATCAAGGCGGAGTTCGGCAACGTCTTCGGCGCGCACCTCGACGACTTCAAGCCGTCGCTGCTCCGCTTCTCCGGGTCCATCGGGGTGGAGACGGCGGGCATCTCCAACAGCCCTCTGCAGATCATCTTCGGCGCCGGCAGCGAGACCTTCGAGCACGGCGGCCAGATCGACTCCTTCCGCCTCTTCATCGGGACGACGACCAATGGCCTCTAAGACATTCGCGTGGGCAGTCCTCGTGATCGCGCTGGCCGGCTGCGCGGGCACGCCGCGCTTTCCGCTCAAGCCGCCGGTGACGCACGACAACGACGAGCAGCCGATGGCCAGGCCGCCGGAGTCGTACGACTCCCCCTTCATGTGGGACGGCGCCAACAACCTGGTCTTCCGCCCCATCTCCCGCTTCTGGGCCGTCGACCCGGCGGGCGAGGCGGCCAACGTCAACGCCCTCGACGAGGTGCCCGACTCGAGCTGGTTCACCAATCGTCTCGGGACGACGCCGATGACGCCGGAGGAGATCATCAGCGGCCCCTGCGGCGCGAAGGTGCTCGACCCGAGCGGCGCCGACGGCTCCTGGCTCATCGATCAAGGCAAGGCCAACGGCGCCAACCCGGGCTTCCGCGTCAACGTCCCCGGCGTCGGCAAGTTCATGCTCAAGGCCGACCCGCCTGCCGAGCCGGAGCGCGCCACCGGCGCCACCTCGATCGCCGCGCGCATCTACCACGCGGCGGGCTTCTTCTCGCCCTGCGACTCGGTGGTGTACGTCCGCAAGTCGCTCCTCAAGTTGAAGCCCGGGCTGACCGTCACCGACAACTCCGGTGTGCCCCACCCCTTCGACGAGAAGGCGCTCGACAAGGTGCTGGAGAGCGCCTCGCACCGCGGCGATCTGATCCGCCTGGTTGCCTCGCGCTGGCTCCCCGGCCCGACGCTCGGCCCGTACACCTACGACGGCTACCGCAAGGACGATCCCAACGACGTCATCCCGCACGAAGATCGCCGCGAGCTGCGCGGCGCGCGCCTGCTGGCCGCGTGGACGAACCACTTCGACACGCGCGAGCAGAACACGATGAACATCTTCCAGCGCGCGGACGAGAGCGCCAAGAACGGCCCCGGCTTCGTGCGCCACTACATCCTCGACCTGGGCGACTGCTTCGGCAGCGTCTGGGCCTGGGACGCCATCTCCCGCCGCCTCGGCTACGCCTACTACTTCGACTTCGGCTACCTCTCGCAGGACTTCATCACCCTCGGCACGCAGGTGCGGCCGTGGGAGAAGGCGCAGCAGGAGCGAAAGACGTTCGGCTACTACACGGCGAAGAACTTCGATCCCGAGGAGTGGAAGGGGGGCTACCCCAACCCCGCCTTCGTCCGCATGACCGAGGGGGACGCGGCCTGGATGGCGCGCATCATCGCCCGCTTCACCGACGCGGACATCATCGCGCTGGCCAAGGCCGGTGACTACACCAGCGAGGACGACACCCACTTCCTCGAGCGTGCGCTCATCGAGCGGCGGGACATCATCCTGCGCCGCTACCTGACGCACCTCTCGCCGCTGGCCGACGTGCACACGACGCCGGAGGGGAAGGTCTGCGCCACCGATCTCGCCCGGCGCACCCACGCCGCGCCGGTCCCGAAGTTCCGCTACTCGACGCGCACCTACGCCGACTGGCCGGCGAGGCGGACCACCGGCGCCACCGTGGACGTCGGCGACCAGGAGCAGGTCTGCGTCTCGCTCCCCGGTCGCGCCCCCGATGGCGGCGCGGCCGACGACGACGCCTCTCGCTACGTGGTGGTCGACATCGCCAACGGCATCTCGCGCGGCGTCCTCCGTGTCCATCTGTACGACCTCGGCGCCGCCCGCGGCCTGCGCCTCGTGGGCATCGAGCGACCGAGCGGAGACGGCGCCCCCTGAACGGTCTCGACGATCTGCTGGCGCGCGATCTGCGCGTCCTGCTCGTCGCCATCAACCCGGCGCCGCTCTCCTTCGGCGTCGGGCAGCACTTCGCGACCCCCACCAACGCGTTCTGGAAGCTGCTCCACGCCTCGGGGCTGACGCGCCGGCAGTACGCGCCGAGCGAGGCGCACCTGCTCCTCGAGGACGGCATCGGGCTCACCAGCGCAGTCGAGCGGCCCACGCGGATGGCGGCCGAGGTCTCGCGCGCGGAGCTGCGCGCCGGGGTCGCCCGCCTGGAGAAGACGGTGAAGCGATGGAAGCCGCGCACCGTTGCGCTCCTCGGGGTGACGCTGCTTCCGTACGTCCTCCCCGGCAGCGACGAACCGGGGCCCGGCGCCAAGCGCACCGCCTTCGCCGGCGCTCGCGTCTTCGTGCTCCCCAACCCCAGCGGTCGCAACCGCGCGTTCCCCGGGTTCGTGGGAAAGCTCCCCTGGTATCGCGAGCTGGCGCTCACCGTGGAGGTTTGAGGTATCGTCTTTCCCAGGTCAGCTTGCGCCTCGTCACCAACCCCGGGACCAACCTCAACGCCGCGGAGATCGCCCGTTACCACCCGTTCCTGGTGCCGCAGGAGATCGTCGTCGACGGTGTGGAGCACGACACGCGCGAAGCGGTCACGCATGCGGACGTCGACCGGTGGGTGAAGAGCGCCAAGGTGCATCCCTACGTGCTCGGCACGTCGGCGGCGCGCTTCGTGGACGTGTTCCGCCAGCAGGCCCAGGATCACGAGCAGATGCTCGCGATCCTCGGGTCGCGCCACCTCGTGACCTCGTACGGTAGCGCCGCGTCGGCGGTGCGCACCTTGAACAAGCTGCCCGGCCTGGCGCGCATCGAGGCGCAGGTGCTCGACACACGGTCGACCGACCTCGGCTCGGGGATGTCCGCGATCTTCGCCGGCGAGGCGCGCAAGGCCGGGCTGCCGCTCGCCAAGATCGTCTCCTTGTGCGAGCAGGTCGCGCTCGATCACCAGGCGGTCTTCGTCCCGCGCGATCTCGACTGGCTGGTGAAGGGGGGTCGCGCGTCGTTTCTCAAGGCCATGATGGCCAACCTGCTCGGTCGCTCGCCGCTCCTCGGCATGGACGACGGAGAGCTGAAGCCCTTCGGCACCGTCAAGCGCTCCGAGGCGCTCCCCGCGCTGAGCGCGGAGCTGGTCCGGCGCGTGGGCGCGCGTCGCCGCGTGTGGCTGGCGATCGCGCACGGAGGCGCCGATCGTGACGCGCTCGAGCTGGCGGCCACGTTGCGCAAGCAGCTCGACGTGGCGCTGTGCCTGGTGCGCTCCTGGTCGGCGGCGGTGTACCTCAACGCCGGGCCGGACAGCCTCGCCGCCTTCGTGATGCCCATCGACCGCATCGACTGGACGCCTCCGATGCTGACGTCGGAGGCGTGAAGCCGCGAGCCGGGATCAGCCGAGCGTGGGGTAGTCGGTGTAGCCGTGCTCACCGCCGCCGAAGAAGGTCGTGCGATCCGGTTCGTTGAGCTTTGCCTCGGTCTGCAGGCGCTTCACCAGATCCGGATTGGCCAGCGAGAGCGACGCGACGCTGGCGACGTCGGCGAGCCCTTCGTCGACGTCCATGCCGACCTTCTCGCGCGGGCGGCCGGGGCGATTGACGATCAAGCGCGTGGGCCACCGCGGGCGGATCCAGCGCAGGAGCGCGTCGTCGCCGGCTTGCACGACGTGCAGGTAGGCGAGCTGCAGGCGCGCGAGCTCGGGCACGAAGGCCTGGTAGATGGCCTCGGTGTCCCCCTCGGCGATGCCGTTGAGCGTGGCGCCCGGGGAGATGCGCAGGCCGGTGCGGTCGGCGCCGATCTCCTCGGCCACCGCCGAAGCCACCTCCACCCCGAAGCGCGCGCGGTTCTCCGCGCTGCCGCCGTAGCGGTCGGTGCGCCGGTTGCTGTTCCCGGCGAGAAACTGCTGCACCAGGTACCCGTTGGCGCCGTGGATCTCGACGCCGTCGGCCCCGGCGGCGATGGCCGTGCGCGCCGCCTTGCGGAAGTCGGCCACGGTCTGCGCGATCTCCGCCTCGTCGAGCGCGCGCGGCTCGGGGATGTCCTGCAGCCCCTTGGCGGTGAACATCTTCGCCTCCGGGCGCACCGCCGACGGAGCGACCGCTTGCCGGTGGTGCGGCGTGTTGTCCGGATGCGACGCGCGCCCCACGTGCATCAGCTGGATGAAGAGCCGACCGCCCGCCGCATGCACCGCGTCGGCCACCAGCTTCCAGCCGGCCTGGTGCTCCTCGGTGTACACGCCCGGTGTCAGCAGGTAGCCCTGCCCATCCTCGGAAGGCTGCGTCCCTTCGCTGATGATGAGCCCCATCGAGGCGCGCTGCGCGTAGTAGCGCGCGTTGAGCTCCGTCGGCGCACCCGAAGGCGTCGCGCGGTCACGGGTCATCGGCGCCATCGCCAGCCGGTTGGAGAGCTCCAGCTTCCCCAGTGACACCGGCTCCCAGAGGCGGCTCACTTCGCACCGTCCTTCTTCTCCGGCGGGAGGAGCTCGGTGCGGTACTGCGAGGCGATCTCGTTCGCCTTCTTCACGAACGCCTGCTGCTCCTCGTCGGTGAGCTTCGGCGCGACGGCGGTGCGGCTCTCCATCGGCTTGCCCAGCGCGAGGAAGAAGTCCTCCGCGCCCGCCGGGGAGCACATGCACAGCATGCGCGCGTGCTGCCCCGACACGTTGGTGAAGAAGTGCGGCGCGTTGGCCGGGATGTTCACCGTCATGCCCGCCTTCACCAGGTGCTTCTCGCCGCGGAAGGTGAACTGGATCTCCCCCTCGAGGAGCGTGAAGTTCTCCTCGAAGTCGTGCCGGTGCGGGCCGGGGCCGCCGCAGTGGGGCACGCTCATGTCGATGAGGCAGTACTGGCCGGCGGTCTCCGCGCCGGAGAGCAGGATGGTGTACGTGTCGCCGACCACCGCGATGTGGCGCAGCGAGGGATCGTCGGGGTGGACGATGGAGAGCTTCCGCTGCGGATCGTCGGGCGGAACCGTGTGCGCCTTCGGCTGGGTGGTCTCGGTCATGAGGCGAAGCTAGGAGCCGCCCGCGCCCCGCACCAGTGTGCGGGTCTGGACGCGGTGTTCCACCCCTGGAACACTCGCTGGCATGATCGATCTCAACGCGCTGCGCGTGTTCGAGAAGGTGGCGTCACTCCTCAGCTTCTCGGCCGCGGCACGTGCGCTGGGAGCGCCCAAATCGAGCGTCAGCCGGGCGGTCTCCACGCTCGAGGCGGAGCTGGGGACCCGGCTCCTCCAGCGCACCACGCACACCGTGGTGCTCACCGAATCGGGGATCGCGCTCCACCATCGCTGCGCCGATCTCCTCGCCCGCGCCGACGAGACGGTCGACTACGTCAGCAGCTTCGGCAAGAGCCCGCGCGGCGTGCTGCGCATCAGCGCGGGGGTCGGCTTCGGCATCAACATCCTCTCCGAGCTGCTCCCCGCCTTCCTCGCCCGCTACCCGGCGATCGACGTGTCGCTGGAGCTGACGGGGCAGCTGGTCGATCTCATCGCCGCCAGCGTCGACGTGGCCATCCGCCTGGGGCCGATGCCCAGCTCCGGCCTCGTCGCCAAGCGGCTCGGCACCATGAACCGCTACCTGTGCGCCGCGCCGTCGTACCTCGCGCGCAAGGGGACGCCGCGCACGGTGGCGGAGCTGCGGGAGCACGACGCCATCGAGCTCCCCAGCATCGGCCCGCGACCGCGCAGCTGGACCTTCACCCGCGCGACGGGCGACGCGAGCGAGACGGCCAGCGTCGAGCCCTCCGCTCGCCTCACCGTCAACGAGGCGCTCACCATCTACCGCCTGGTGAAGAACGGCGCCGGCATCGGCTGCGTCTCGGCGTACATTTGTGGGCCGGACATCCAGGAGGGGCGGCTGGTGCAGCTGCTGCCGGAATGGAAGCTCCCGCCGCTGGAGGTCAGCGTGGTCTTCCCCAGCAACCGCGAGCTCGCCCCGGCGGTGCGCGCCTTCGTCGACTTCATGAGCGGCGCCTCGAGCCCGGGTCGCTCGTGGCGGAGCGACCCGCTGCTCAAGAAGAAACGGATCAGTGCGTCTTCTCGTAGTCGACGGCTTCCTTGATCGACGGGTAGCTGGTCATGCGCGCCAGGTAGTCCTTCAAGGTGCCGTCGAGCTTCGTCTTGGTGAGGAAGCTGTACGCCCGCAGCGCCCAGAAGGCGTACGCGTCAGCGGCGGTGAACGTGTCACCGACGATGAAGGCGCGGTCCCCGAGCTGGGTGCGCAAGATCTCGACCCGCCCGCCGAGCCGCTCCTTGGCCCACTGCAGGCTCTCCGGGCTCATGTGCGGCATGAGCGAGAACGGCGCGAAGCCCTTGTGGAATTCGGTCGCGAGGAAGTGGACGACCTCGTCGAAGCGCACCCGCTCGAAGGTGCCGGCGGGCGGCGCCAGCTTCTTCTCCGGATGGCGATCGACCAGGTAGCGCAGGATGACCGCCAGCTCGGTGATCCGCTGCCCGTCGTCGAGCTCGAGGACCGGGACGTAGCTCTTCGGAGTGATCGACGTCAGGGCGACGCCGTCGTCGGTGACCTTCTTGTCGAAGTCAACCTTCTCGAGATCGAACGGGGTCCCCAGCTCACGGAGGGTGGCGTGGACGACGAGGGAGCAGACCTGCGGCGAGTAGAAGAGCTTCATCGGCCGCGCACTGTACGCGACTCCGACGAAGCGTGGTCGCCCGCTCTCACCCGCCGTCGACCACCCATCCGCTCGATGTCCAGCGGAGCAAGGTCCGCGACACCGGGTGCGGGTGGGTGCTCTCGAAGTCGAGCGTGAGCTTGCGCAGCTCGTCGCGCCCGCCGCTCTCGCCCGAGCCGGTGAGGAGCACGGTGCTGCCATCGGGGACCGAGGCGAGGAGATCGCCGCGCACGCTGTCGGCCACGCCTTTCCAGCGCGCGGGGAGCAGCATCCACGACGGTGCCATGTCGTCGACGAGGTAGCGGACCGGTGAGCCGGGCGCGTAAGGCTTGGGAGCGAGCGCCGGGAAGGTTGCCTCGATGTTGGCGAACGCGAGGGCGAACATCCCGTCCTCGGTCTTGCCGTAGGTCGTCAGGCTCTCGCGGCCGAGGTAGAGCCGGTGATCCGGGCTCTCCTCGGTGACCAGGATCCACAGGTCGGCGACGAGGTGCCGCTCCAGATGCGGCCCACCGGCGTCCATGCCGTCGAGCATCCGGACGTACGCCTCGTCCTTCACCGTGGCGTTCACCTGCGACGGATCTCGCGGGGCCTGCGCGTCGGCGCCGGTCACCTGGCCGAGCGTGCGCACGGAGATGGCAATGGCCTCGTCGCAGCTCGCGGGGGCCGTCGCGCACTGCCGCAGCACGCCGTCGTAGTAGGCGACGTTGGTGGTGCCGTCGGGCATCTTCACCAGGAACCCGTCGGTCCCGCTGCTGACCGTGGCGCCGGCGATGCCGCGGCGGAGGGCGTCGCCGAAGCGATCGAGGACGGCCTGGTCGGGTTCGGACGACGCGTCGGGGGCGGCGCGCCGGCGGCAGGCGGTGCTGCCGATCATCAGCGCGAGGAGCGAGAGGAGCAGCGTTGCCCGTCGAGCCATGCGCCGACGATAGCAAACTGCGTCGCTAGCCGTGCCCGCCCTTGAACGCCGCCGCCATCTTCGTCAGCGTCGCCTTGGCGTCGCCGAACACCATCTGCGTCTGCGGCAGACCGAACAGCTCGTTCTCGATGCCGGCGAAGCCCACG
>JAMFST010000500.1 GCA_026225435.1 Labilithrix luteola | reverse complement strand
GCTGGGCACCGACGGGTTCGGACGCTCGGACTACCGGCGCGCCCTGCGCCGGCACTTCGAAGTCGACCGGCATTACATCGCGCTGGCCGCGCTGACCGAGCTGGCCGACCAGGGGGACATCGACTGCCGCAACTCGTACGTCGCGCTCGGCGATGGGCTCGGCTGGAAGGGGCTCGTCGCCAGCAAGCTGGTCGACTGGTGGCTCGAGGCGCGCCCGGGGGCGGAGCGCATCGCCGCCTTGCGCGGCGCCTTCGATCGCTTCGAGCAGGTCGGGCGCGACCACGACGCCGTGCGCATCGCCCTCGAGGTGGTGCGCAGCAAGGGGGCCGATCGCGATTTTGCGACGCGGCTCGAGGTGCTGGCGGTCAAGACCAACGACCACGACGCGCTCTCCGTGGCGCACGATCTGCTCGCGCGCGAGGTCTCCGGCGAGGCGCGCGCCTACGAGCTGGTGCGGCAGGCCGAGGCGCGGGTGCGGGCGGGCATGACGCGCAACGAGGCCATCCAGCACGGCGAGGTCGGCCTCGCGGGGGTGTCACCGACGGACGCCGACCCCCTGCTCGAACGCCTCGCAGCGCTGGCGGGCAAGCCGAACGACGTGGTCGATCTGTACGAGCGGCAGGTGTCGCGCTCGAAGCAACCGGCCGACCGGGTGCGCGCTCTCGCCCGCGTGGCGCAGGTCGCGGCGCTCCGCGGACAGCTCGATCGCGCGCGCGGCTTCTTCGAGCTGGCGCTCACCGGCAGCCCCACCGACGAGACGCTCACCACGCTGGAGAACACGGCGCGTGAGGCCGATCGCTCGAGCGGCGGCGAGAAGCTGCGGCGCGCGCTGGCCATCTCCATGGCCGCCGGTGGCCAGGGGGCACGCGACGGCGGGCGGACGCGCAGCGGTCTGCTGCGGCGCGCCGCCATGCTCGTCTTCCGCGAGCTCGACGACGTCGATCAGGGCTTCGCCTGGTGGGGCGACTCGCTGGTGGCCAACGTCGACCCGGCGGCGCTCGACGTGCTCGAGCAGCTCGCCCGCGAGGTCGGCGACATGCGCCGCGCGGAGAACGCGCTCACCCACGCGCTCGGCGAGGTCTTCGACGGTCCGCTAGTGCGCCAGCTCCTCGCCCGCCGCGCCTACCTGCGGCGCAACGAGACGCTCGATTTCCCCGGCGCCGCCGCCGATCTGAAGCGCCTGCTCGATCTGTCGCCGCTCGAGCAGAGCGTGATGGACGAGCTGGCCGCGCTCCTCGTCGAGCTGCAGGACTACCGCGGGATGGTGCAGCTGTACGAGGACCAGATCCTCCGCGGCAAGGAGGCGGGCGTGCGTGCCGAGCTGGCGCGCAAGGTGGCCCGTCTGTGGGAGGAGCAGCTCGTCGACGCGCGCGAGGCGGCCGACGCCTGGCGCCGGGTGCTGCGCATGCGGCAGAACGATCCGGAGGCGATCGCCGGCCTCGAGCGCGCCAAGATGGGCGCGCTGAAGCGGCCGGACGGAGATCTCGACGCCTACGCGCCGCCGCGCATGAACAGCGGTCCGCCGAGCATCGGCCCCGGCCAGCCACCGCGCTCGGAGCGCCCGCCCGCCTCACGCTCGCTCCCGCCGACGATGCTGGGGAGCGTGCGCCCCTCGCAGGCGCCGATCTCGCGCGGCTTCAGCGATCCGCCGTCGTCACGCCCGGTGAGCGCAGCTCCGCCGCGCTCGACCGCACCGACCGCGCCGGTCGCGCCCGTCGCGCCGAGGTACGTGTCGACGAGCACCTTC
>JAMFST010000499.1 GCA_026225435.1 Labilithrix luteola | reverse complement strand
GCGGGGTGCGGATCTCCACCGGCGGCCTCGGTCGCGGCGCCGTCCGCCAGCGCGGCCCGGGACACCGCGCGGCTGCCCGCCGAGCCGATCCCGACGGGGCGCCTGCCGCGTGACGTGCGGCCGACGCACGAGACGCTCTCCTTCGTGGTCGACCCGGCGGCCGACGGCTTCTCCGGGACGGCGGAGATCGCGCTGCACCTCGATCGTCCGCGTGACGTGATCTGGCTGCACGGGCGCGGGCTGAAGATCGGCTCGGTGACGCTGGCGACGGCCGCGGGCGAGCAGGTGGCGGCGACGTGGAGCGAGGTGGATCCGTCCGGCGTGGCGCGCGTGGCGCTGGCGCACGCGGTCGGTCCGGGGGAGGCGACGCTGCGCCTGTCGTTCCGCGCGGACTACGATCCGCAGCTGGTCGGCGTGTATCGCGTGAAGAGCGGGCCGGCCAGCAGGCCGTCGGCGCCGGCCGTGTTCACCAAGTTCGAGGCGATCTACGCGCGGCGCGCCTTCCCCAGCTTCGACGAGCCGTCGTTCAAGGTCCCCTTCGACGTGAGCCTGACGGTACCGGCCGCGTCGTGGGGTCTGTCGAACATGCCGCTCGCCGGGGAGACGCCGGCGCCGGGCGGACAGAAGACGCTGCGCTTCGCCACCACCCCGCCGTTGTCGACGTACCTGGTGGCGTTCGCCGTCGGCCCCTTCGAGACGCGTGAGACCACCGTGCCGGCGGATCCGCTGCGCGCGGCGCCGCTGCCGCTCGACGTGGTGGCGCTGACCCCGCGCGGCGGGGAAGGGGCCTACGCGCTCGAGCAGTCGCCCGCTCTGCTCGCCGAGGAGGAGCGGTACTTCGGGGTCGCCTTTCCCTATCCGAAGCTGGATCTCGTCGCCGTTCCCGATTTCCAGTCCGGGGCGATGGAGAACGCCGGCGCCATCACCTTCCGTGACTCGGCGCTCCTGGTCGACGAACGCACCGCGAGCAACGGGCAGAAGAACGTGGTGCGCAGCGTCGTCGCGCACGAGATGGCGCACCAGTGGTTCGGCGATCTCACCACGATGGAGTGGTGGAACGATCTCTGGCTGAACGAGGGGTTCGCGACGTTCATGGCGTCGCGGACGATGCAGGCCGTGCACCCCGAGCTCGAAGGGCAGCTCGACGCGGTGCAGTCGGCGGACGGCGCCATGCGCACCGACGGTCTCCCCTCGGCGCGCCGGGTGCGGCAGCCGATCGAGAGCACCAACGACATCACCAACGCCTTCGACGGCATCACCTACCAGAAGGGGGCCGCGGTGCTGGTGATGGTCGAGCACTACCTCGGCACCGAGGTGTTCCGCCGCGGCGTGCACCGCTACCTGGTGGAGCACGCCGGCAAGAACGGGACGACCGACGATCTCGTCGCGGCGATCTCCGCCGAGGCGGGGCAGGACGTGAAGCCGCTCTTCGCGAGCTTCCTCGATCAGGCCGGGGTGCCGGTGGTGGAGGCGCACTCGACCTGCGAGGGCGGACGCGGCAAGGCGGTCTTCGAGACGTCACGCTGGCGCGCCGCGGGGGTGACGGCGGCGGCCACCTCGGGCGGCGGCGCGGAGCCGAG
>JAMFST010000498.1 GCA_026225435.1 Labilithrix luteola | reverse complement strand
GGTGCGCGGCCTTCTCGGTCGAGCCCTTCTTCCAGGGGTTGCCCTTCCAGTCGGTGAGCTCTCCGGGGACCGGGCCGTCCTTGCCTTCCCACCAGACGTCGCCGTCCGGCGTCTTGGCGACGTTGGTGAAGAGCGTGTCCTTCATCACCGTCTTGAGCGCGTTGGGGTTCGACACCTCGCTCGTGCCCGGCGCCACGCCGAAGTAACCGGCTTCCGGGTTGATGGCGTACAGACGTCCGTCCGTACCGACCTTCATCCAGGCGATGTCGTCGCCGACGGTCCAGATCTTCCAGCCCTTGAAGCGCTTGGGCGGGATCATCATGGCGAAGTTGGTCTTGCCGCAGGCGCTGGGGAAGGCGGCGGCCACGTAGGTCATCTCGCCTTCGGGCGACTCGACGCCGAGGATGAGCATGTGCTCGGCGAGCCAGCCCTCCTTGTTCCCCAGGTAGCTGCCGATGCGCAGGGCGAGGCACTTCTTGCCGAGCAGCACGTTGCCGCCGTAGCCCGAGCCGACGCTCCAGATGGTGTTGTCCTGGGGGAAGTGCATGATGAAGCGGCGCTCGGGGTTGACGTCGAGCGTGGAGTGCAGCCCCTTGTTGAAGTCGCCGTCGCCGCCGAGCATGGCCAGCGCGATGTTCCCCATGCGGGTCATGATGCGCATGTTGAGCGCGACGTAGACGCTGTCGGTCAGCTCGACGCCGATCTTCGACATCGGCGAGCCGGCCGGGCCCATGATGTACGGGACGACGTACATCGTGCGGCCCTTCATCGAGCCGGCGAAGAGCTCCTTCATCTTGGTGTAGGCCTCGTCGGGGGCCATCCAGTTGTTCGTCGGGCCGGCCTCCTCCTTCGTGGGCGTACAAATGAAGGTCAGGTTCTCGACGCGGGCTACGTCGTTCGGGTTCGAGCGATGGAGGTAACAGCCGGGGAGCTTCGAGGGATTGAGCTTCTCGAGGATCCCCTGCTTCACCGCTTCGTCGGTGAGGCGCGCGCGCTCTTCCTCCGAGCCGTCGCACCACACGATGCGCTCAGGCTCGGTGAGCTTCGCCATGTCCGCCACCCACTCAAGCAATCGCTTGTGGGCCGTCAGCGGTTTTCCCAGCGAATCGGCGGGCGAGGTGGACGCGGCGGATGCGGACGTGGAAACTACGGAGGATGCGCTCATGGTGAAGAACCAATTCGTAGCGCAAGGCGATCGGCTTTGCAGCTCGCTGGGCGTTGCCCTTTCCAGAGTGTCGCCCATGGAATCATGGAGTTGGACGCGTTGCGTCATCGTCTGCTGCGCAGCCGTCTTCGCGCCCGCCGCGATCGGCTGCTCGTCGTCGGCAACTGCCCCGGCGGTGGTCGCTCCTCCTCGTTCCATCGCGCCCGCCGCGCCTCCGAAGGACGACGGCAAGGCGTCGGAGGGGGGAGGCGGAGGGGACGCGCATGCGGCTGCGCTGGAGCAATTGAAGACAGCGCCAATCGGTCTTCGCGGTGACAAGCAGGGGAGCGTGCGCGTGCCTCTGCCCGACTGGCGCACCTGGACCCGCGTAAAATTCTGGGGCGTGAAGAGCCTGGTCGGCTTCCGCTACGGCAAGGAGCACCACGCGGTGGTCGGCGCGCTGGTCACGCACGTCGATCTGCCGGCCGATCCGAAGGCGCCGGGAGTCTGCCGCGCGGCCTTCGACGACTGGGCCAAGCCGATGATGAAGACCTTCGACGTCGAGGTGAAATACGACGCCCCCGACGCGTTCGTGTGGAGAGACGGGCGCCTGGTCGAGGTCACCTCGGTCACCGCGCGCATGGCGACGGTGCTGAGCAGCGAGACCTACCTGGTGAGCTACGCGGCGTTCCCCGTGCCGGAGTGGAACAACGGGTGCCTCGTGGTGGGCATCGCCGTCCCCGCGCGCGACGAGACCGAGCGGGCGCGCGCGGTGCGCGATCGCTGGGTGAAGGAGGGGCTGCCGCGGCTGCAGGTCACCTCGAAGACCGACCCGCCCGAGAGGTTCTGAGCGGGGCGCTTCGACCAGGCGGCTTAAGGTGGCGGCCGCCGTGACGTTCTTCCCGTGACGTCATGCACGCTGTACCTCGGCCGGGATTTCTCTCGCGTCGCCCAAGGATGTTCGGGCGGCCGACGACGGTGCGCGCGCGCCTCGTGTGGGGGTACGTCATCCTCGGGTCGCTGATCTCGGTGATCGGGCTCACCGGCGCCCGGATGATCTACGCGAGCTCGCAGGATCACGTGTTGCGACGCAACGCCGCCGCCCACGAAATAAAGCGGCTCGCCGCGGACGGGAGCGCCGCCGCCGAGGAGAGCTTTTCGTACATGCTCTACGGCGACCTCGGGGAGCGCGGACAGGCGTTCTCGCGGTACGACGACCTCTGCCAGGACGCCAAGGATCTGCGGACCCAGCTCTCCCACCTGACCTCGTCCGGGGCGCATGGCGAGGTGGCGATGACCGTGCAGCTCGACGCCTGCCGCTTCCGCGAGCTCGGCGCGAAGATGTTCGCCGCGTACGGCACCGGAGGTCACTCCGATCGCGCCGCCTATCAGGAGTTCGAGGACACCGAGGACACGCTGCTGCGCAACGTGAGCCGGCTCGACGCGGAGATGGACTTCGACACGGAGATGGATCGCCAGGCGACGGGGCGGCGCGCGGATCTGCTCATGGTCCTCCTCGGCATCGGCGGGGTGATCGTGGCCTCGGTGGCCGCACGCAGGCTCGCCGACGGCGTCGCCGTGCCTCTCCGCACGTTGCGCAACGCGCTGCGGTCGTTCGGCAGTGGCAACTTCGACGCCACGGTGCAGATCCACTCCACCGACGAGCTGGGTGAGCTGGCGAACGCGTTCCGCGAGATGGCCTCCGACATGCGCAGTCATGTGCAAGCGCTCGACGCCGCGCACGACCGGCTCAACGACATCTTCGCCTCGATGGAGGAGGTGCTGGTGGTGTGCGACGACTCGGGGACCATCGCCGCCGTCAACCGCGCCTGCCTCGAGCTCACCGGCTTCCGGGAATTCGAGCTGATCGGGCGACACGCCTCCGAGGTCTTCGCCGACATGCTCGTCCCCACCGCGCACGTGGGGGGCCAGGAACAGCCGGGCACCCGCCTGCATGGCGACTCGGTGCTGCGCACGCACGACGATCGCAGCATCCCGGTTCGTCTGTCCGCCTCCTCGCTCCGCGACGGAAGCAACGGCGGCTACGTGCTCGTGGCGCAGAACCTGAGCGAGCGTCAACGCCTCGAGCTCGAGCTGCGCCAGGCGCAGAAGATGGAAGCGATCGGCCGGCTCGCCGGTGGCGTGGCGCACGACTTCAACAACATGCTCAGCATCATCCTCGGCTACACCGAGGTGCTCCTCGACGGGCTCGACGAGCAGGAGCCGAGCTACGAGCCACTCATCGAGGTTCGGCAGGCCGGCCAGCGCTCCGTCGAGCTCACCCAGCAGCTGCTCGCCTTCAGCCGGCAGCAGACGCTCGAAGCGGTCATCGTCGACGTGAACGAGGTGCTCGAGGGGACCACCCGCATGATGCGCCGCACGCTGGGCAGCACGATCGCGGTGACGGTCGATGCGTGCGCCGAGCGCTGTCGCGTCAAGAGCGAGGCCGGGCAGCTCGACAACGTGCTCATGAACCTCATCATCAACGCTCGCGACGCGATGCCCACCGGCGGACGCCTCCGCGTCACCTCCGAGCGGGTCGAGATCGACGACGCGCATCCCGACCGCGCGCTCGGCCTGTCGGCCGGCCCTCACGTCGTCGTCCGCGTGAGCGACAGCGGCATCGGAATGGACAGCGCCACCCTGACCCGCATCTTCGAGCCCTTCTTCACCACCAAGCCGCAAGGGGAGGGGACCGGTCTCGGCCTCGCCACCGTGTTCGGCATCGTGCGGCGCTGCAACGGAGGCGTCGGTGTCGACAGCGAGGTCGGTCGCGGGACCACCTTCCGCGTCTACTTCCCCCTCCTCGCCGAGGCGGCGGTGAGCGGTGTCATGTTGCTGGAAGACCTGCGAGGTGTGGCGTGAAGACGATGGCTCCTGCGGCGCTGGCCGTCCCGGTTACCCCGGCTGCCCCAATGCGCGTGCTCCTGGTGGACGACGAGCCGGGCATTCTGCGGATGTTCCGCACGGCGCTGGAGAACTACGGCTACGTCACCGAGGAGGCCTCGACGGTGAACGACGCGTGCGCGCGCCTCACCAGCGGCGCCTTCGACGCGGTGGTCAGCGACGTGAACATGCCGGGCGGCGGCGGCTTCGAGCTGCTCACCGCGATGCGGGCGCGCAAGCTCGAGGTGCCGGTGATCATCATGACCGGCAAGCCTCCGGTCGAGTACGCCAAGCTCGCGCACCTGGCCGGCGCCTGGCGCGCGCTGATCAAGCCGGTGATGCCGACCCGCCTGCGCGAGACGCTGGAAGAGGTGTTGAACGAGCGAGGGCGCTCGTAGATCGCGGCGAGCTTCGCTTACGGGCGGAAGATGCCCGACGGGCGGCGAGACGGCGGAGCGCTCGAGATCGGGAGCGGGCCGGCGCGCTTGGCGAGGCGACGCAGGTCGTCGTAGTGCGCCGAGGTGCCGACGCGGAACGCCTCGCAGTCGAGCAGATCGCGGAAGACGGCGTTGACCCCTGCGGGGGGCGAGAGGCAGAAGCCGAGGAGACGCGTGCGCAGGCGGGTGTCGAGGTGCCTCGCGCCCACGAGGGCGTCGTTGGGGATCGGCCCCGAGATGTCGAGGACGCGGATCTTGTCCTCTGCCCCGGCGCGCCCGATCCAGGAGCCGCGCTCGGCGTCACGCGCGCCCGGTCGACGGAGGCAGTAGGTGGCGCCGAAGTCGGCGCGCCCCGAGGCGATGGCGTCGACGACCGCGTCGTGGCTGCGGACGAAGGTCTCGCGGGTGGCGAGCTTGCGCAGGTCGAGGCCGCGCGCGGCGAGGTGCATGCGCGGGACGAGGTACCCGGCGGTGCTCTCCGGATCGACCCACGCGGCGGCGCCGTGCTCCATCTCCTCGAGAGGGACCGTGGAGCTGGCGCGGCCGAGGAGGGCGCTGTTGTACGTCGTCGATCCGCCGCGCTCGGGGATGGCGAGGACGCCGATCGCCCCCTGCTCGAACAGGTCGACGGTGATGAGCGGCGGCATCCAGGCGAAGGAGAGCTCGCCGCGGGAGAAGGCGGCGCTGAGCTCGCGGTAGCCGCCCGCGCCCCAGGGGACGATCGGCTCCCCGAGGGCACGACCGAGCTGCTCGGCGAGCGCAGCGACCCCCTGCGTCCGCCGCGGCTCGAGGGTGCGCACGAGGCCGAAGCGATGCGGCTGGCGGCCGGTACCACTCGGGCCTGCGCCGGGCGCGGTCGGAAAGGAGCCGTTCACGTGGTCCAGTGTCGCGCACCTTCGACGAGACTCAAGGGCAATAGGGCCGAGTCAACGAATCCACCGATTCGACCGAACAATCGGCGTATACTGCGTCCGCCGTGACGACGACGCCACCTGCGCTCGCCACGAACGACGTGCTCGCCCGCCTCGACAGCACCTCGGGTCGCCTGGGCGTCGTGCTGGTCGCCTCGCTCGCCTTCGCCACCAGCGCTCCGCTGGCGCGCGCGGCGGCGCCCATGTCTCCGCTGCTCATCGCGGCGGGCCGCTGCGCCGTGGCGGCGATCGCGCTGGGGTGCCTGCAGCCGCGCGCGCTCGTCCAGTCGCTGCGCGCGCTCACCGGGCCGCAGCGTCGTGCGCTGCTTTCTGCGGGAACGCTCCTCGCGGTGCACTTCGCGCTCTTCCTCAGCGGCCTGGCGACCACGTCGCTGCCGGCGGCGGTGGCGCTGGTGTCGCTCGAGCCGCTCGGGGTGGTGCTGGCGGCGTGGGCGGCGTTCGGGTTGCGGCCGACGCGGGGCGAAGGGGCAGGCGTGCTCGTCGCCACCGCCGGTGCGCTGGTCGTCGCGTCGGGAGCGGGGCAGGGGGAGCAGCGCCTCCTCGGCGATCTGCTGGTGCTCGCGGCCGTCGCCTTCTACGCAGCCTACGTGGCCGTGTCCCGCCATCTGCGCGACGCACTCCCCATGATCCCCTGCGCCAGCGCCGTCTTCGGCATCGCCGCGCTGCTGCTGGTGCCGGCGTCGTTCGCGCTCGGCGCGTTGCTCGCCGCGCCGCTGGTCGTGCCCGCGTCGGCATGGATCTACGTCGTGCTCCTCGGGCTGGTGCCGACCTTGATCGGGCACACCCTGGTGCAGCTCGCCTCGCGACGCGTGCCTCCGTCGGTGGTCGCGCTGGTCTCACCGGGGGAGACGGTGGGCTCGCTCCTCATCGGCGCGCTCTTGCTGCGCGCCATCCCGACGCCGCGCGAGACCGCCGGAGTGCTCGTCGTGCTCGC
>JAMFST010000497.1 GCA_026225435.1 Labilithrix luteola | reverse complement strand
GAAGTTCACCCGCTTCAGCGAACCGAAGGCTGCTCGGGCGCGAGAGCGAGCGCCGGTCCGGCCGACGGCACCTCGTCCTCGTCGACATCCTCGGCGTCGCCGAGCAAGCGCTGCACGTCCTCGGTGGTGAGCCCCGAGAGCGCGCCGGCGTCGCTGGAGATGACCTGGTCCACGAGGTCGCGCTTCTTCGCTTCGAGGGCGAGGATCTTCTCCTCGATGGTCCCGCGGGCGATGAGGCGGATGACCGTCACCGGCTTGGTCTGCCCGATGCGGTGGGCGCGATCGGTCGCCTGATCCTCGACCGCCGGGTTCCACCACGGGTCGCAGTGGATGACCGTGTCGGCGGCCGTGAGGTTCAAGCCGCTGCCGCCCGCCTTGAGCGAGACGAGGAAGAGCGGAGCGGTGCCGTTCTGGAAGCGGTCGACGGCTCGGTCACGGTGCGTCGTCGAGCCGTCGAGGTACTCGTAGGCGATCCCCTTGGCGTCGAGCTCGGCGCGCCACAACGTCAGCAGCTTCACGAACTGCGAGAAGACGAGCGCGCGGCGCCCCTCGGCGACCAGCTCCTCGACGATCTCGAGGAAGATCTCGCGCTTGGCGCTGCGCCCCGTTGCCAGGCTCGCGTCGATGAGCGCCGGATCGCAGGCCATCTGCCGCAAGCGCGTGAGCGCGGCGAAGACGCTGAGCGAGTTGTGCCCCGGCCCCTTGTTCTCGACGTCCTTGGCGACGCTCGCGCGGAGGGTATGCGCGAGCGCGTCGTACTTGCGCTTGTCCGCCGGCGTCAGGGTGACGAACTTGTCGATCTCCGTCTTGGGCGGCAGATCGTCGAGCACGTCGTCCTTGGTACGGCGCAGGAGGAACGGGCGGATCACGGCGCGCAGCTCGGCGGCCGCAGGGCTGGCGCGATCGGCGGCCAGCGGGCGCTCGAAGCGCGTCTCGAAGGACTTCGCCGTCCCGAGGATCCCGGGGTTGGCGTACGAGGCGAGCGACCAGAGCTCGCGGAGACGGTTCTCGATCGGCGTTCCCGAGAGCGCCAGGTGCATCTCGGCGTTCAGCCGACCGGCGGCGCGGCGGGCCTCGGTGTCGGCGTTCTTCACCATCTGCGCCTCGTCGAGGATGGCGCAGCGGAAACGCACCGAGGCGAGCGCCTCGGCGTCGCGGCGAAGCAGCGCGTAGGTGGTGATGAGCAGATCGCTCGAGGTGAGCTCGCTCGGGACGGTCCCGTCGGCCGTCGTCGCCGCGCGCGAGGAGCGCTCCGGCCCGTACAGAAGATGGATGCGCAGATCGGGGGTGAAGCGCTGCGCCTCGCGGACCCAGTTGGTCGCGACCGACGTCGGACAGACGACCAGGGACGGCGCCGAGCCGTCGCGCTCCTTCCACTCCTGGAGGAAGGCGAGGGTCATGACCGTCTTGCCGAGACCCATGTCGTCGGCGAGGATCCCACCGGCGCCGAGCGCGCGGAGGAACTGCAGCCAGGACAGGCCGAGCTTCTGGTAGCTGCGCAGCTCGGCCAGGAGGTGCCTGGGCATCGACGGATCGGTCGCCACCGCCAGGGACCGGAGGCGCTTGCGCAGCTCGAGGACGGCGGCGTCCATCTGCCCGTCGTTCTCCTCGATCCAGCGATCGAGGCGCCCGAGCTGATGCGGCGCGAGCTGCGTGAGCGCGCCGTTGGGCATGATCTCCGCGGCCTCGTCCACCAGCGCTTCGACCGCGGTGGAGATGCGGCTCAAGGTGCCGTCGCTCAGGGTGACCCAGCGGTCCTTCCTCTTGAGCGCCGCGCGCACCTCCTCGATCTCCACCGGCACGTCGTGCGAGGTGAAGTCGAGCTTCGCCGCCAGCCAGTTCCCCTCCATGGTCACGTGGACCCGGCTCGTCAGAGGCGAGCCGACGCGTACGGTGGCGAGGCGCTTGGACAGCTCCACCTCGACCGGCGGTCGGTCGGCGTTGCGCAGGCGGAGCAGCCCGCTCGTCCAGAAGGAGACGGCGTCCTCGCCGGTGACGATGACGGTGGCCGGCTCGTCGGGGTCGACCTCGTCCTCGCGCGGCGGGATCAACCCGGCGGCGGCGACCTCCTCGCGAGCGGCGGCTTCCTCCTCGAGATCGCGCCCCTCTTCCACCGAGCGCGCCTCGCTGGCGGCGTTCGGTCCGAGCAGGACCACTTCCTTGGTCTGCCCGCGGTAGATGGCGACCAGCTCGGCTTCGAGAGCCAGCGGCTCGCCCGACAGGCGGAGCACGAAGCGTGGCGTCTCGCGCGGCGGCAGACCGAAGGTCTCGCTGGTCGGCAGCTCGATGCCGCGAACACGCGCCGCGCGCAGGAGCTGAGCGCCTGCGTCCTTGAGGCGACCGGCCGGCACCTTGAGCCGCGGTTGCCGCGCCAGCTCGCTGACGAAGGCGAGGTCCACGTCCGGTGCCACGCGGTAGATCGATCCATCGTTGGTCGACCAGATCGAGGGGAACGGAGCGGGGAAGAAGACGGCGTCCTCGAAGGCGATGCGCGTCCCGGTGTTCTCGACGATCCACGACGCCGCGAGCGCGTCGAGGGAGCTGGGATCGTTCGGGTTGCGCGTCTCGAAGGCGACGTGCGGGCGCACCTGGCCGCGACGGAAATCGAGCAGCGACTTGAAGCCGCCGGTGAAGACGCCGCCGTGCGTGCGCATCGCCTCGAGCGCCAGGCTGGCGCGGAGCTCGGTCGCGTAGAGCGCCTTGCGCCCCGAGTTGCGGTCGCGGGCGTGCTCGAGGATCGCCCGGTCGCGCGGGGCGAAGTCGCTCAGGTTCATCAGCTCGCGCGGGGTGAGCAGCTTGCGCTCGCCGGCCTTGCGCACCGACATGGAGATGACCGGACCGGTCGTCGACAGCTCCGGCCGCTCGCCGTAGGCGCGACCGAGCGGGCGATCGTCGGGCGTGACCGGCGAGGCGGCGATCTCCACCGCCTGCACCTTGGCCCCCTTGGCCGTCCAGGTGTGGAGGGCGAGGTCGAACGCTTGCTCGGCCGCCAGCAGCCGCCGGGCACCGCGCGCCTCCTCGGCTGCGTCCTTGGACAAGCGGCGGCTGAGGACCGCCTGCCGCAGCGGGGTGCAGTTGGCGAGATCGAGCGCCAGCAGGGTCACATGGACGCAGGCGCCGAAGGCCTGCATGTCCCGGCTGCACTCCCCGGTGAGGGTGCTGCGGCCATTGAAGGGGTGGAGCTCGACCGCGACAGGCTGGGCGTCGCTCTGCTCGCGGCGGCCGTCCTCTCCTCGGGTCTCGTCGCGCATGGTGGCGCGAACCATGAGCTGCCCTTCGGCTGCGCCCGCGGGAAACGGAGCGAGCGCGGGGGCGATCACGTAGCGATAGTCGCTTGAGATGGCGTGCTCGAGTGTCCTCTTGCTCACCATCTGGCGGAGCGCGGGGACGTTGAGCGTCTCCACCCAGCTGGATTCCGTCTGTGGTGTCACGCGGGAGAGCCGTCATATCGCAGACTGGCTCGCAAAACGAACGATACGCACTGCGTCGTGACGTTCCCGCGATCCGTGCGGCCGGAGCGCCCCTGCGCTAGGTGCTCTTTTCATGGCGGAAGCGCAGCTTTCCCGGGCGCTGTG
>JAMFST010000496.1 GCA_026225435.1 Labilithrix luteola | reverse complement strand
CCCCGGCCCGTGCACGCCGCTGGCGTTGGTGAGCACCAGCTCGCGCGCGAACACCGACGGCCGCGCCACCGTGTCGAGCCCCGCGGCCCAGCTGGCGAACCAGCGGAGCCTGGGCGCGGCGGCGAGCTGCTCGTCGCTGATCCGCTGCGCCACCAGCACCTGCGCGTCGGCCAGGATCCCGCTCGCCAGCAGATCGGCGGCGAAGCTGGTGGTGACCGTGCCGGCGCCGATGAAGGGCGCGAGCGCCTGGCGGAACGTCTCCGCGTCGGGGCTATCGGGAGCGACGTTGATGGCGATGCGCAGCGGATCTTCGACCATGCGCGCCTTATAGCGAAGCTTGCGTGTCGTGATCAGTCCTCGATGTCGAGGGCGGTGCCGTCCTTCACGCGCGCGGCGATGCGCTCGATGGTGGCGTCGTCGACGGCGATGCAGCCGGCTGTCCAGTCCTCGATCTTCCCGTCGGGCCAGCTCGACGGCGACCCTCCGTGCACCCCGACGTCGCCGCCGATGTGGGCGTCGCGCGGGAGATCCCCGTGCGCCTTGAGCGAGGCAAAGCGCTCGCGATCGGTCTGGTTCGGGTAGTCGACCAGCAGGAAGATGTGGAAGTGCTCCGAGGGGTGGCGCGCGGCGAGGTGGTAGTGCCCCACCGGCGTCACCCGATCCCCTTCCCGCAGCTTCGGCCCCGCGCCGCCCGGCCCGATGGCCACCGGGTCGCGCTCGATCAACCTCTCGCCGGCGTACAGCTCGAGGACGTGCGCGCTCTTCACCACGCGGACGCGGGTGACGTGAGGAGATGTCGGGTGCGACGGTCGCGAGAGCGCGGCGAGGGTCGCGATCGCGAGGGTGATCGCGGGCTTGGCGAGCAGAGGCATGCGCCTCGGACGCGCGAGATCCGGCCAAAGCGCTACGACCTCGTCGATTTCGTGATGAAATGGCCGTGCCCGCGGCAATCATCGATCAATGCCGTTGCGCCGCCGGGATCTGGTCGCCCTCTCCGCCTCGGCGGTCTCGTGTCTGGCGCTGGCCGCCGGCTGCTCCGGGGTGAGCGCCTCGATCGCGGACGACCCCGGCGAGGATGGCACGAACGGAGCCACCGGCGGGCAGACCGGCGGGGCGTCGACCGCCACGAGCACCTCGACTCCACCGGCCCCCGGCGTCGACGCGGGCGGCACCGGCGACGCCGGGGGCGACGCGACGACCGGAACGCCGAGCGACGGCGGAGCCTCCGGGACCGATAGCGGCAACGGCAAGACCACCGACGCCGCACCGCCGAGCTGCACCGCGCTCAGCGCCACGACGGCGCCGCAGACGCTCGACACGAGCTGCTTCACCTCGAGCTTCGCCGACGACTTCTCCGCGTACGACATCTCCTCGGGCACCACCGACGACGGCAAGTACCCCAACGAGCGCTGGTTCAACGGCACCGACGAGTGCTGCATGAACCCGTCGAACGGCTGGCCGGGCGTGATGTACCCGACCCCCAGCCAGACCACCGGCAAGGCGGTGAACCCGTACTCGCTGCTCCCCGGCGGCGGCCTGCAGATCAGCGCGACGCAGCAGAACAACGAGTGGTTCTCCGGCGTGATGACCAGCGTCGACGGGAACGAGAACGGCTTCGCGCAGACGTACGGCTACTTCGAGATGACGACGCAGCTGCCGGCGGGGACCGGCACGTGGCCGTCGTTCTGGATGCTGTCGCTCCCGCGGAGCGCCCCGGGCGGGGAGATCGACATCTTCGAGCAGTACGGCTGCAACCCGCCGCTCGATCCGGCGGTGGAGAAGATCTTCCACTTCACGCTGCACGACTGGAAGGGCGGGACCACGCCGCTGGCGTACACGGCCTCGAACACTCCCGATCTCACCGCCGCGTACCACCGCTACGGGATGCTCTGGAACAGGACGTACATGGCGCTGTACCTCGACGGGCAGCTGCTCACCTCGACGCCGACGCCGTCGATCATGATCGACGTGAAGTACTTCCTGCTCGCGGACCTCGGCATCGGCGGAGGATGGGACACCACGCAGACGCCGACCCCGTCGAACATGCTCATCAAGTCGATCAACGCCTACACGGTCCCGGGGTTCTGAGCACCCCGCGCGCTCGCTACGCCAGCAGCTCCTCGGACTTCTGCCCGGGCCCCTGCACGGCGTGGGAGAGCGCCAGCACCACCACGACCACCATCCGGTAGACGATGTGCACGTCGTCGAGGTCGACCTCGCGATCCTCGGCGACGCTGGTGGTCTCGAGCGCCGCTTCCAGGTGCTCGTTCATGAAGGCGAGGGCGTGGGGCTGCTCGAGGGCCACCACGTCCTCGAGGTCGAGCGGCTCCTCGGCGTGGCTGGCGCGCAGCTCCTCCTCGACCGCCAGCGCGGTGCGGGTCGCCGCCAGGTGCGACTCGTCGACCGTGCCCAGCCGCCCCTTGAAGGTGGTCTCGAACCCCAGCCAGACGGCCAGCGTGAGGAAGTAGCCGAGCGCCAGCGCCGTGTCGTCGAGCGGCCGGCCGAGCACCTCGCTGGCGTGGGCCGCCAGCGCCGGCTGGGTCTCCTCGAAGCGGGCAAAATCGCGGTGCATCTGCGCGTTCTCGCCGTCGTCGTCCTCGGTCTCGTCGGCCGTGGACAGCTGGCTCTCCACGCGCGTGAAGGCCTCGCGGGGGACGATGGCCCACGCCGGTACCGGCCGGATCGCGGCTCCGCGGGCCCACATGCGCTGATTCCGCTACGACGGATGGGCGCCCTTCGTCAACGAACCGTCGGCTCAGGTGGAGAGGCGACGTCGATATCGGGGCGCGGGTGTTCTAGGGTTTGCGGTCGCTGCCCATGGATTCCTCCCGTCTGCGTGCGTTGCTCGAAGAGGTCCGGCTGGGGACGTCGTCCGTCGACGCCGCCGTCGATTCGCTGAAGGATCTGCCGTTCGCCGAGCTGGGGTACGCAACGGTGGACCACCACCGGGCGGTCCGGCAAGGGACGCCGGAGGTCATCTTCGGGGAAGGGAAGACGCCGCAGCAGATCGCCGGGATCGCCCGGGAGCTCGGCCGCAAGGGGCAGAACGTCCTCGTCACGCGGCTCGCCGAAGGGCCGGCGCGGGCGGTGCTCGAGCTGGTCCCGGAGCTGAAATACACGCCGCTGGCGCGCACCGCCTTCTGGGAGCAGGGGCCCATCCCGCAGCTGGCGTCGGCGCCGCTGGCGCTGGTGACCGCGGGGACGAGCGACCTGCCCGTGGCCGAGGAGTGCGCCGAGACGATGCACGCGCTCGGCGTGCCGTTCTCCCGCATCGTCGACGTCGGCGTAGCCGGGCTGCACCGCCTCCTGTACAAGCGCGAAGCGCTCTCGGCGGCGCCGCTGGTGATCGTGGTGGCGGGGATGGAAGGGGCGCTGGCGAGCGTCGTCGGCGGGCTGGTCGACGTGCCGGTCATCGCCGTGCCGACCAGCGTGGGTTACGGCGCCGCGCAGGGGGGAATGACCGCCCTCTTCGCCATGCTGACCAGCTGCGCGTCGGGCGTCATCGTGGTGAACATCGACAACGGGTTCGGCGCGGCGTTCGCGGCTTTCCGCTTCGTCCGCCAGATGACGAGAGCGGCCGCCGCGACCGCCGCCAACGCGAAGGAGAGCTGATCATGGCGCACGGAGATGACGGGCACGAGGGGGAGCACGGGCATCACCATGATCACGAGCATGATCATGATCATGGGCACGAACACGGCCATGATCACGGGCACGGACACGAGCATGCCCACGCGCATCCCCACGGCGACCCCTCCGCCACCTGGCGCGCCGACCTCCCCGCCGGTGCCGGCCAGGGCAAGCTCCTCTTCCTCGACGCCCCCAGCGGCCTCGCCGGCGACATGATCATCGCCGCGCTGGTGGACCTCGGCGTCCCCGGGGCGGTCGTCGCCGAGGCCGCGGCGCGCCTCCCGCTCAGCGGCTTTCACCTCCACTTCGGCACCAAGGTGCGGAGCGGCATCGTCGCCACGCACTTCGACGTGCACGTCGACAGCGCGCAGCCGGAGCGCACCTGGCGCGAGATCCGCGAGCTGCTCCAGGGCGCCAGGCTCCCGGGCCCGGTCCTCGCCCGTGCGCTCGCCACCTTCGAGAAGCTCGCGCGCTCGGAGGCGAAGGTGCACCGCATGCCCATCGACGACGTGCACTTCCACGAGGTCGGCGCCATCGACGCCATCGTGGACATCGTCGGCAGCGCCGCGGCGCTCGAGCACCTCGGCGCGGACCTGGTCGTCTCGCCGCTGCCGATGGGGCGCGGCTTCGTCAACGCGCGCCACGGTCGCCTCCCGCTGCCGGCGCCGGCGACGGTCGAGTGTCTCGCCGGGCTCGTCACCTACGACGGCGGCCTCGAGTTCGAGCTCGTCACGCCCACCGGCGCGGCCATCGTCGGCGCGCACGCGAAGAGATCCGAGCGCTGGCCGAGCCTGCGACCCGAGACCATCGGCTGGGGCGCGGGGACGGCGAACCTGAAGGACCGCCCGAACCTCTTGCGCGCCGTTCTCGGCACCCCGGTCAGCGCCGAGGCCGACGACAGCGCCGCGACCGGCACCGGCGGCGCCGCCACGCACAGCGTCCTCGAAGCGAACCTCGACGACGCGACCGGGGAGCTCGTCGCCTCGTGCATCGCCTCGCTCCTGGAAAAGGGCGCGCTCGACGCCTGGGCGCAGCCGGTCACCATGAAGAAGGGGAGGCCGGCCTTCGTCCTGTCGGTCCTCGCCCGCATCGCGGATGCTCCGCGCCTCGCCGCGCAGCTCCTCGCGGAATCGACCAGCCTCGGCGTGCGTCGACACGACGTGAGCCGCCTCGAACGACCGCGCGAGATCATCACCGTGGAGACGCGCTTCGGTCGCCTGCCGGTGAAGGTCGCCGGCGGCGCCTACGGCCCTGCGCAGGTGAAGCCAGAGTTCGATGCCTGCCTCGCCGCCGCGCGCCACCACGGCGTCCCCGTTCGCGAAGTGCTTCGCGAAGCGCAGCGCGCCGCCGAGGACCGCGTCTCGCCGGGTTTGCCGCATCCGGTGGACGTTTTGGATATGCTCCCGGACCAGTCCCGATGAGCGCTTGTCCCACGTGCGGCACCCCCGCCAACCAAGGCGACAAATTCTGCGTGACCTGCGGCGCGACGTTTGGCGGCTTGCCCGCGCAGCCCGCGGCCTATCCCTACGTGCCGCCGGCGCAAGCGCCGCTGGCGCGCTGCCAGCTCGGGCACGAGATCGCGCCGGGCCAGAGCTACTGCGCGCAGGGTCACCCCATCGCGCTCGATGCGATGCAGTTCACCGGTGACCTGTACGCCGCGCCGGCGGGCTACGGGCAGCCGCCTCCGCAGCAGCAGTACCAGGCGCCTCCCCCGGCGCAGTCGCCGTACGCGGCTCCCCCGCCAGGGCAAGGCTACGTCGCGCAGACGGGCTACCCGGCCGCGCAACCGCAGCAGGGCTACCCGCCGCCGCAAGGCTACCCGCCGCCGCAAGGTTACCCGCAGCAACAAGGCTATCCGCCGCCGCAGGCCGGCTATCCGGGACCGTCCGGCTACCCCTCCCCGACCGGAGGAATCTACGGGCAGGCGCCGCCGCAGCAAGGCGGCTCGGTGGCGCAGCCGCTCCCGACGCAGCTCCCGCCCAACGCGCTGCGGGGCTTCCTCGTCTCCTACCAGCTCAACCCCGCGGGCGACTTCTGGCCCCT
>JAMFST010000495.1 GCA_026225435.1 Labilithrix luteola | reverse complement strand
GCGCCGCGATGCGCACCCCGGCCAGCGCCGCCGGAGCGACCCCTTCCGGCTGCTTCACGCTGGCGAGCTTCACCTTCACGTCGCCGCCATCCTTGCGCTTGAAGCGCAGCTGCCCGCCCATGCGCCCCGAGGTCCACTCGAGCCGTGTCGCCAGCCACCCGATCAAGAGCGCCGCCTCGCTCCCCAGGCGCGCTCCCGGCTCCGAAGCCTGCGTCACCGTCAGCTCGCTCACCCCGTGCGCGGCCGCCATCAGGTGGGGGGCGTCGAAGAAGCGGGCACAGAGCTCCTGCCAGGTCGCCAGCCGCGTCCAGGCGAGATCCGCCAGCTCCGCGCTCTCGCGCCCCGCGGTCACCTTCGACAGCGCCACCAGGCTGGTGAGCGAGGTGTAGTCGGTGTCGAGGATCACCCGCTGCACCTCGCGGGCGATCGAGCGAAAGACCGGATCGTCGACGTGCACGCGCCCCAGCCAGACCAGCGTGGTCGGCACCTCGGGGACGCACAAGGCCTCCACCGCGCTGGCCACCCGATCGACCACCTGCCCGCTGGCCGTCAGGCGCACCCGCTCCGAGCCGACGTAGGCCTCGTTCGGCGGACCGACCTTCACCACGTTGCCGGTGAGGCCGCTCTCGATCGTCTCCGCTTCCAGCGCGACGATGATCGCCCGCGACGGAATGGCCGCCGCCACCTCGTCGACGACCCGCGTGTACCGGTCGGCCAGATCGCTCGACCCGGCGACCACCACGAGGTTCATCGTGCAGGCGCGCGCGGTCGGCGCCACGAGCACGCTGGTGCCGCTCGGCTGCGCCCACAGCTCGCGCAGCTCGCGCTCGATGCGCGAGATGACGCTGCTCGTGGGGACCGACGGCGGCAGGCTGTGAGGCGCGCGGCTCGTCGGCGCGTCGCTCACGGCTTCCTCCAGCGCCGTCCGTCGCGCGCGAGCAGATCGTCGGCCTGCTCCGGACCCCACGAACCAGCGGCGTAGATGGGCGGGGGAGGGTTCCCCTCCGAGGCCCAGGCGTCGAAGACGTGATCGATGAAAGCCCACTGCTCCTCCACCTCGTCACGGCGGGTGAAGAGCGTCGCCTCGCCGCGCATCGCATCGAGCAGCAGCCGCTCGTACGCTTCCGGCGTGTTCGACCCGAAGGCCGACCCGTAACGGAAGTCCATCGCCACGTCGCGGAGCACGGTCTGCTGCCCCGGCTCCTTGGTGGTGAAGCGAAGAGCAATCCCCTCGTCCGGCTGGATGCGCAGCGACAGCACGTTGGGGGTGATGCCCCCGTCGGGCGCGCGGAACAAGGTGTGCGGCACCTTGCGGAACTGCACGCTGATCTCGGTGACCCGCCGCGCCAGGCGCTTGCCGGCGCGGACGTAGAAGGGGACGCCGCCCCAGCGCCAGTTGTCCACGAAGACGCGCATCGCGGTGTACGTCTCCACGCGACTCTGCGGCGACACGTCCGGCTCCTCGCGGTAGGCGGGAACCTCGTCGGCGCGCACGAAGCCGCGCCCGTACTGCCCGCGGATCACGTTGTCGGCCACCTGCGAGCGCTCCATCGGGCGGAGGCTCTTGAGCACCTTCACCTTCTCGTCGCGCACCGCATCGGCGGCGAGGCTGATGGGCGGCTCCATCGCGGTGAGACAGAGCAGCTGCATCGCGTGGTTCTCCACGATGTCGCGGGTCACCCCGGTCTGCTCGTAGAACTTCCCGCGCCCCTCGACGCCGATCTCCTCGGCGACGGTGATCTGCACGTGGTCGACGTGCTCGCGGCTCCACAGCGGCTCGAAGAGCGAGTTGGCGAAGCGGAAGACGAGCAGGTTCTGCACCGTCTCCTTGCCGAGATAGTGGTCGATGCGGAAGACCTGCTTCTCGTCGAACACCTTGCCGACGGCGCCATTCAGCTCGAGGGCGCTCTTCAGATCGTGCCCGAACGGCTTCTCGAAGACGACGCGCGTCCAGGGCCCACCGACGTTGCGCGGATCCGAAACCAGCCCGGCGTCCTTCAAGTGCTGCACGATCACCGCGAAGTCCGACGGGGGCACCGCCAGGTAAAACAGCCGGTTCTCCCGGGTGCCGCGCTCCTTGTCGAGCCGTTCGAGCTCGAGGCGCAGCTTCTGGTACGTGGTCGGGTCCTCGAAGGTGCCCGGCACGTAGGACACACCGCGCTCGAAGTCGCTCCACACCGCCTGATCGATCTTCCGCCGCGAGAAGCGCGTGATCGCCTCCTTCATGTCGCGACGGAAGTCGTCGTGGGAGCTCTCGCGCCGCGAGACGCCGATGATCGCCGAACCGCTGGGGAGCGCGCGGCTGACCGCCAGGTTGTAGAGCGCCGGCATCAGCTTCCGCTTGGTGAGATCCCCGGCGGCTCCGAAGATGACCACCGCGCAGGGGTCACCGGTCTTGTCGTCGGCGATGCCGGCGCGCAGCGGGTTCTTGGGGGCGACCAGCGCCGCGTTCGTATCGAGAGTGTCCATGCGGTGAGGTGGGTCACCCTAGTCAGGAACCAGGATGACCGGCGTCTCAATCCGCGGCCGAGCCGTGCTTCGACCGTCTCATCGGTGAACACCATCGGGGATGCGTCGGCGTTCACTTCCGCAAGGCTTCGTAAACGACTCCGGCCGATGCGTTCATGATCCCCGCGGAATTGTCGCGCGGCAGCAGTTGCACGGCGCACTGCGGTGCTTAGGTTCGAGCCTTGCAAAGGGATGCGCGCAGGACGTCACGACGCTCGTGACGGTTCACGCAGCAGCAGGCGCGGGGAGCGCCACGAGGATCGCATGAACACCCAACCGACCACCCGCTTTCTCGGATACGTCCAGGTACGAATCGGCGGCAAAATCATCGCTTTGCCCGTACAAATTGCAGCGCTCGATCACGATGCCGACAGGGCCTCGGGCGGTCTCTTCAAGGATGCCGGTGGGCAGCTGGGCAT
>JAMFST010000049.1 GCA_026225435.1 Labilithrix luteola | reverse complement strand
GAGGTGACGAGGTTGGTGTGGCTGAGCATCACCCCCTTGGGCACGCCGGTGGTGCCGCCGGTGTAATAGACGCCGACGAGGTCGTCGTAGCTGCGGCGCAGGTCGTCCATCGGGTCGTGGCGCAGGACCAGCGTCTCGTAGTCGTGCATCCCGGCGACGGGCTTTCCGCTGTGCGCCTCGCCGCAGTAGATCACCTCGCGGACCGTGGTCGCCTTCTCACGCAGCTCGAGGCCGAGCGCGTGGAAGGCGTCGTCGACGAGGAGGATGACGGTCCCGCAGTCGTCGAGCGAGTAGAGGATCTCCGCGGCGGACCAGCGGGTGTTGCACGGGTTCAAGACGCCGCCGCCCCAGATGACCGCCAGCTGGTACTCGAGGTAGCGATCGGAGTTGAGGGCCAGCATGGCCACGCGGTCGCCGGTCTTCATCCCGAGCGAGCGCAGCGCCGCGGCGAGGCGGGCGACGCGGCTGACGAATTCGCGGAAGGTGCGCGTACGATCGCCGAAGTGGGTGGCGATGCTGTCCGGATGCTGCTGGAGCGCGCGGTGGAACCCTTGCGTGACGTACATGGTAAGACCGACTGTACGGGCGAGCCCGGCGCGCAGGTAGGACCGCAACGTCCGCGAATGGCGGCCGCTCTTGCCATGACGCAGCGCTCGCGGTTCGGGTCTGCCATGGCGCGCCGCGCGATCTCCTCCTCGTTCTTCGAAGACGCTCTCGACTGCCTGCGTCAACGCGGGCTCGACGTCGAGGCATGTCGCGCGGCCGCCGGGGTCAGCGGCGAGACCCCCGCATCCATGTCCGCCGAGCAGATTGGAGCCATCTGGTGGTCGGTGGCCACGGTGCTCGACGACGAGCTCATGGGGCTCGGCGGCAGACCGATGCGGCTCGGCAGCCTCGAGCTGATGTGTCATTGCATTCTGCACACGAAGACGCTGGGCGCGGCGCTCCGCCGTGCGCTGCGCTTCCTCGCCGTCGTCGCCGAGGATCCTGCTCCCGAGCTGCACGTCTCGGGCAACCGGGCGGCCATCGTCCTCGAGGAGCCGGGACCGGCCAAGAGCGCCTTCGCCTACCGCACCTTCGGGATCATCGTGCACGGTGTGGCTTGCTGGCTCGTCGGGCGGCGACTGCCGTTGCTCGCGGTGGACTTTCGCTGCCCGCCGCCGCCCAGCCCGGACTACCGCTCCTTCTTCGGCGCGCCGGTGCACTTCGGCCGCCCGGCGACGCGCTTCGTGCTCGACGCGAGCTTGCTCGCGCTCGCGCCGATCCGTGACGAGGATGCCCTGCGCGAGTTTCTCCGCGAGGCGCCCGCCAAGCTGCTCGCGCCCTACCACGACGAGGCCGGGCTCACGGCGAAGGTGCACGCCTGCCTGCGGCGAAGGCCCGCCAACGCCTGGCCGAGCCTCGAGGAGCTCGCCGGCGAGATGCGGCTACCGGCTTCCACCCTGCGCCACCGCCTCGCGGCCGAGGGGCAGACCTACCGCGCCATCAAGGACGAGATCCGCCGCAGCCTGGCGATCGAGCAGCTCTCGCGCACGCAGGTGAACGTCGCCGACATCGCCGCGGATCTCGGCTTCGCCGAGCCGAGCGCGTTCCACCGGGCCTTCCGCAAGTGGACGGGGAAGAGCCCGGCGGGGTTTCGCCGCGACGTCACCGGCTGACTATTTCGCGGCGGCGGCGCGATCGCGCTCGAGCGCCACGCGCACCAGCTGCAGGCGGTCGACGCCGAAGTACATGTCCGTCCCGTCGAGGTACATCGTCGGCGAGCCGAAGGCGTTGCGCGCGATCGCCTCGTCGGTGTTCGCCCGGAGCGCGTCCTTCATCTCCTGCGTCGCGATCTGCGCGAAGAGCCACGCCGGATCGATCCCGATCTGCTGGCAGATGGCGGTGATCACGGCGTCGTCGGAGATCAGCCGGTCGTCGCGAAAGTACGCCTCGAAGCAGGCGCGAGCGAACGGGATCAGCTTCTCGGCCGGCTCGGGGTGCGCGCGCTGGATGGCGGTGCAGGCGCGCATCACCTTCACGCTGTTCACCGGGTGACCCGACGGCGGGAACTTGATCGTCAGGTTGGTCGCGCGGGCCCAGTCGGCCAGGTCCTTCAGCATGTAATCCATCTTGCGAGGCGGGGCAGTCTCCCGCGCCTTGAAGTACTCCACGCCGGGATTCACGGCGTTGAAGATGCCGCCGACGAGGATCGGCCGCCACTCGATGGTCACTCCGAATTCCGCGACCAGTGGCTGCACCCGTTCGAACGCGAGGTAGGTCCACGGGCTCGACAGATCGAAGAAGAATTCAAATCGCATCGGGCTTCTCCTTTGCTCCGAAGAGCGACTGCTTGGCGCCGTCATCCATCGGCTTCCTCATCGCGTCTACTCCACCGCCCGCAGCGAGCCCACGCTGCACCGCCGGGCGCGCGCGCACCTCGGCGAACCAGCGCTTGAGGGCGGGGTAGTCGTCGAGCGTGAGCCCCTGCTTCTTGTGCGTGACGATCCAGGGGAAGCAGGCCATGTCGGCGATGGAGTACTCGCCCGCGACGAAGGCCCGGGTAGCGGCCAGCTGCCCGTCGAGCACGCCGTAGAGGCGCCGCACCTCGCGGCCATAACGCTCCGTCGGGTAGGGGAGACGCTCCGGCGCGTAGAGGAGGAAATGTCCATTTTGACCGACCATGGGCCCGAGCCCGCCCACCTGCCAGAAGAGCCACTGCAGGACCAGCGAGCGCGCGCGCGGCTCGCTGGGGAGGAACTTGCCGGTCTTCTCCGCGAGGTACACGAGGATGGCGCCGCTCTCGAAGATCGCCAGCGGCTCGCCGCCTGGTCCATCGGGATCGACGATGGCCGGGATGCGGCCGTTGGGGCTGATGGCGCGGAAGGCGGGGAGATCCTGCTCACCGGCGTGGATGTTCACCGGCACGATGCGATGGGGAAGGTCGGCCTCCTCGCAGAAGATGGAGATCTTCCAGCCGTTGGGGGTCGGCGCGTAGTGGAGGTCGATCGGGATGGGCATCGTGCTGCAGTCTACGCCTCAGGGAATCAACCCGCTCGCGCGGTAGGCCGCGACGATCGCGTCGTACACCGCGACGTCGCCGCGGCTGCGGGCGACCAGCTGCGCGCCGTGGATGGCGGCAAAGATCGCCAGCGCCTGCGTCTCCAGCGCAGCTGAAGCCGCCGGCGTCTTCTTGCGCGGCGAGGTGGGGAGCGCCAGCGCGCGCGCCAGCCAGCGGACGTTCATCTCGCCGAACTTCACCACCTCGACCTGCACCTCGGCGGGAACCTCGTCGTGCTCGGCGGCCATCATGCCGCCGAGGCACATGCGGTTGTCGTTGCGCAGCGTGGTGCGAAAGACGTCGGTGTACCTCTTCAGGCAGGTCTCGCGGTCGAGCGTTCCGTCGAGCAGGCCCTCCAGGTAGCCGGCCATGTCCTCGGTGTACTTTTGTGCCAGCACGGCGCCGAGGTCCCCCTTGCTGGGGAAGTAGTAGTGGATGCTCGCGCTCTTGATGCCGACGTCCTTGGCGAGCTCGCGAAAGCTCAGGCCGGCGTAGCCGCGCGATTGCACGGTCAAGCGCGCGGCT
Source organism: Labilithrix luteola (assembly GCA_026225435.1). Classification (GTDB taxonomy): domain Bacteria; phylum Myxococcota_A; class Polyangia; order Polyangiales; family Polyangiaceae; genus JAMFST01. Next base: position 4,228 of record JAMFST010000049.1, on the reverse strand, counting down.
TCGAGGATCTTCTGGCGGGTGTCGGGGATCGGGGTGGCCATGGCGATTACCTACCTGATGATAGATAGGGCTTGACCGAGGGGAAGGAAAGGCCCAGACAGGTGTCAGTCAATCTACCTGCCGTCAGGTAAACGGCTGCATCGCCACCCGCTGCACCCCCGAAGGAAGCCTCCATGACCTCTCCGCTCCGCCTCTTCACCTCCCCGTCCGCGTTCCCCAACCCGCAGCGGCTGCGCCTCTTCCTGCACGAGAAGGGAATCGCCGAGCAGTTCGAGGAGCGCGTCTACGACATGTCACCGGTTGGCGAGCAGCGGCAGTGGCGGCACCTGAAGATGAACCCCTGGGGCGAGACGCCGACCCTTCAGCTGCCGGACGGAAGCTTCCTCGCCGAGACCGCGGCCATCGTCCGCTACCTCGATCAGTCGTTCCCGGGCCGGAAGATCATGGGCGAGGACCCGCTGCAGCAGGGGCTCGACAGCATGTGGGACAACCGCATCTGGGTGCACATCCTCTACCGGATCGTGACGATGTTCCACGTCCTGCATCAGGGGCTCGGACCGAAGCTCGAGCTGACGACCAACCACGCGTGGGGCGAGCATTGCCGCAAGGAGGCGCTCGCGCACGCAGGCCTCGTCGACCGGCACCTGTCCGACGGGCGCGACTGGATCCTCGGCGGCGACGCGCCGACGTTCGCCGACATCACGATGGCGACCGCGATCGCCTTCTCCAAGTTTCCCATCAACGCGACTCCACTCGACGAGCGCTTCGAGCACCTGGATGCGTTCTGGAAACGCTGGCAGCTGCGCCCCAGCTTCCAGGCCGCCTACGCTGACCGCACCAGTGGCGTGCCGGAGCTCGACAACCGATGAGCGCGCCGATTCACTACCGGGACGCGACGGAGCTGGCGGGGCTGATCCGGGCGAAGGAGCTGTCACCGGTGGAGGTGATGAAGGCGCACCTCGCGCGCATCGACGAGGTGAACCCGCGCATCAACGCGATTGTAACGTTGTTACGTGAAGAGGCGCTGGCCGCGGCGAAGGTCGCGGAGAAGGCGGTGCTCGAGGGCGCGCCGCTCGGGCCGCTGCACGGCGTCCCCTTCACCATCAAGGACGCGTTCGACACGGCGGGCGTGCTCACCCAGCGCGGCTCGCGCCTCTTCGCCGGCCACGTGCCGACCGAGGACGCGACCGCGGTGGCGCGCTTCAAGGCGGCCGGCGCCATCCCGCTGGCCAAGACGAACCTCCCGGAATTCTCCTACTGGACGGAGAGCGACAACCTGGTGACCGGGCGCACCAACAACCCGTGGAACGTCGCGCGCACGCCGGGCGGATCGTCGGGCGGTGAGTCGGCCGCGATCGCCGCGGGCATGTCGCCCATCGGGATCGGCAGCGACGTCGCCATCTCCGTGCGCGGTCCCGCGGCCTTCACCGGCATCGCCGCGCTCAAGGCGACGCACGGTCGCATCCCGTACACCGGGCACTACCCGACGGCGCTGTCGCACTGGTGGCACGTCGGCCCGATGGCGCGCACGGTCCGTGACGTGGCGCTCGGGTACTCGATCCTCCGCGGTCCCGATGGCCGCGACGGGTACGCGATCCTTCCGCGCGAGGCGCAGGCGGATCGCCCGCGGATCGCCGGTCAATCGATCCGCGTCGGCTGGACCTCGGAGGCGACCTTCGGTCCGGTCGATCCCGAGATCAGCGCCGCCGTCGCCGCCGCCGCCGCGCAGCTGGCCGACCTCGGGTGCGAGGTGGAGGAGGTGAGCCTCCCGTTCCTCGGCGATCCGCTGTCGGCGCTGATGACGCTGGTGACCGGCGAGCTCGTTCCGTACGTGAAGGCGCTCGCGGCCGGTCGTGAGGAGCAGCTCCACGCCATCGGCAAGTCGATCGTCGCCGCGTCCGATCCGTCGGTCTCCGACTTCGTGGCGGCCGGCGTGAAGGCCGAGGCGCTCCGCTCCGCCTTCGCCGGCTACTTCCAGCGCTACGACGTTCTTCTCTGCCCGGTGAACCCGATGACCGCGACGCCGCACGGCGCGCAGGAGCCGGTGGTCAACGGCGTGAAGGTCCCCTGGAGCCACGTGATGCGCGCGACCTCGCCGTTCAACCTCAGTGGCCTCCCGGCGCTGTCGGTTCCGTATGCGTTCAGCACGGAGAGCCTGCCCATCGGCATCCAGCTCGTCTCCAGCTGGGCCGACGAGGCGACCGTCCTGCGCCTGGGCGCGCTGCTCGAACGTCGCGGTGGGCTCGGCGATCGACGCCCGGGCTGCTGAGCCCGCGACAACTCTTACGCGCGCGCAACCTAGGGTTAACGAAAAGTCGGATGTTGCGCGGTTAGGGTCGTCATCATGACTACCAAGCACGTCTTCAGCGCCGTCACCTTCCTCGGCGCCGTGTTCATCGCCTTCGCACCGCGAGCGCCCTACGTCGGCGCCGGCACCGAAGCGCACGCCGAGCCGCGCGACTGTCACGGCGTCTGCGCCGACCACTTTGCCGATTGCGACAAGCACGCCGGCCCGCGCGAGGAGCATGACCGCTGCTCGAAGGACCGGATCGAGTGTGACAAGGCTTGCGATCACGACCACCGCTGAACCAGACCGTCGACGTCGCGGTATCCTCGCGGCATGGTGCGTCGTGACGCGAACGAAGTTGAAACCTCGCCAGAGGCCGAGCCTTCGCTCGCAGGCTGCGCTTTTCCAGCGGGTGCAAGTCCCGTCCCGGTAGCCGCCGAAGGGCCGGGTAGCAGGTCCCAGGCTGGGGGAGAGATCCCCTTGTCCCGAGCGGGACGTCGAGAGCCTCTACGGAGGGAGCAACAACGCGGGCCGCAACATGAAGTGAAGCCTGCAGCCTCGAAAGAGAAACAATCCGGGAGCCGAGCCGCTCATGTCACGGCGAAGGCAACATCGTCCGCGCTGGTTTCGGAGCGCGCGGACGGTCCCGGCGGGGTACGGGGCGCAGCACGCGTTGAAGGAGAAGAGCGGAACACGAGAGGCCCGTCTGCGCTGCCGTCGTCGCGGCCAGGTGGCTCGTATAAGACGAAGTCGAAAGCGAGCGCCGCGCAGCGGGAATCCGAGGGGGTCGTAGTACCGACGATCGACGCGCAGAACAACGCGTCGGGAGGGAAGGGCCCCTGCGGTGGTCAGGTCGGACGAGCAGGTAAGCGCGAGGGAATGGCCGCTTCGAGCGGACCTAACCACCCCGGCGGCCCCCCGGCCGTCGACCAAGTGCGACGACTGCAAAGACGACTGTGTGGAGCGGCCAAGCGGTCGCCGGAGCGGCGCTTCCACGCGCTGTACGATCATCTCTCGCGGCGTGACGTCCTCGAGGAAGCGTGGAAGCGTGTAAGGTGCAACAAGGGCGCGGCGGGCGTCGACAAGCAGACGATCGCCGACATCGAGCAGAGTGGCATCGGAGTCTTCCTCGAAGACATCGGCGTCGCACTGCGCGAAGGGACGTACTGGCCGGAGATGGTCCGGCGCCAGTACATCCCGAAGGCCGACGGGAAGAAGCGGCCGCTGGGGATCCCGACGGTCCGAGACCGGGTGGTGCAGATGGCGGCGAAGCTGGTGCTGGAGCCGATCTTCGAGGCCGACTTCAAGTCGACCTCGTACGGCTTCCGCCCGAAGCGGAGCGCGACGATGGCCCTCGAGACGCTGCGCAAGCGCGGCGCCAAGGGCGGCCATCACGTGCTCGACGCCGACATCCGCGACTACTTCGGCAGCATCGACCACGAGAAGCTGTTGAAGCTCGTGGCGAAGCGCATCTCGGATCGACGCATCCTCAAGCTGCTGAAGAAGTGGCTCGAAGCAGGCGTGATGGAGGAGGGCACGGTCCGTCATCCGACGGCCGGCACTCCTCAGGGCGGGGTGATCTCCCCGTTGCTCGCGAACATCTACCTGCACGTGCTCGACATGGCGTGGGAACGCGAGGGTGCGAGGTACGGCACGCTCGTGCGCTACGCCGACGACTTCGTGATCATGTGCGACACGAAGCGTGACGTCGAGCGCGCCGAAGCACGCGTGCGAAGAGTGCTCGCGTGGCTCGGTCTCGAGCTGCATCCGGAGAAGACGAGGACGGTCGATCTGAGCCTGGGAAACCAGGGTTTCGACTTCCTCGGCTGTCACTTGCGCAAGCGCATGAGCGGTCCGATCTGGGTGAGGCAGCGCCGACGCGTCTACTTCCTCCAGCGCGAACCGTCCAAGCGCAGCATGCAGCGCGTGAGGCAGCGCGTG
>JAMFST010000494.1 GCA_026225435.1 Labilithrix luteola | reverse complement strand
GGTGGTCAGCTCCCCGATCGGGGTGCGCGACAGCACCCCCATGGTGATGCAGCCGAAGGCGTAGGTGAAGAAGATGCCCGCGCGCATGGCCGCCGTCACCGGCAGGAAGGCCGCGGCGACGAGCAGCGGGACGCTGGTGACCAGCAGCGGGCTGGCCAGGCCACCGGTCGAGGCGGAGGCGAGGAAGAACCCGGCCATCGCGATGAACATCCCCATGTGGCTCTGCTTGGTCGACCGGCGCATCTGCCAGGTGAAGAGCAGGGTCCACATGAGGACCGCGGTGACCTGGACGGCCAGGCGCATCGGCGACAGGCCGCGGGCCGCGAGGACCACGACGATGAGGACGTTGAACGGGACGATGTAGAGGAGACGCGAGACCGAGTCGGTCTTGTTCATCTCCTGCAGGAGCTGGCGGCGGAGCCCTTCGAAGCGGGCGCGCTGGTGCCGGCCGAAGCCGTTGGAGCGGCGACCGAAGTGGCAGTTGTCCAGGGACGACTTCTCGAGCTGCTCCTTGTCGAGGAGCCGGGCGGGGTCGAGCGCGTCTTTGGGTACACCTCTCACGTCTTCGCTCCTGCCGAGGAATCGGGCCTGGTCCGCATGCACACGGACCCGGGCGCCTGAGGACCCCTGCTCTTCGTTCGATGCCTGCTCCGCATGGACGTCGCGCGCTGCGCTCATTTCATCCTCCGCCCGCCCTCGTGGAGCCGAGTGTCACCGATTTCGTAGCACTTTCGCGGAAGATCACCCGAAACTCACGAATGACGCGTTGCGTCCTTGCGACGCCGGCGCGTCAAGAAGGAGAGCCCGACCAGCGCGAGGCCGCTGGTGACCCAGGGGACCGGGCGGGCTCCGCCGTGGTTGTTGCCGGCGACGCTGCAGCCGCCCGAGGATGAATCGTCGCTCGTGGTGGCCGTGCTGGTCCCTTCCCCCACGAAGCAAAGCCCGGCGTTGCAGGCGAAACCTTCGGGGCACCCGCCGCCGTCGAGCTCGCAGCTGGTCGCGCACACGGTGGTCGTCCCGTTGTTCTCGCAGGAACCGACGGCGCAACCGGTCGCGGGCGTGCAGGCGCCGCCGAGCCCGGGCGGGCCCGCGCTGGTCCCGCTGTCGGCCGCGGTCGCCGCGTCGGCCGTCGCGCCGGCGTCCGGGTAGGTCCCGTCGTCGGGGACGGCGATCGTCCACGACGGGAGGGCATACGCGCCATCGGCCGCCGCGGTGGTGACGGCGCCGACGATGAAGTCGCGGAAGGTGTCCATGCGCGTGTAGATCGCCGCCGAGCAGGTGGACGCGTCGCCGTCGGTGCTGCCGCGCGACAGCACGCCGAGGACCGTGGGCATCCCCTGCTGGAAGAGCGTCTGGTCGAAGGCGCCGGAGCCCGAGTCCCCCTGGCAGGTGCCCGCGCCGGCGACGAACTCGTTGGGCCGCGCGTTCACCTCCCAGCTCGGGTCATGGGTGACGCAGTCCTCGCTGGAGATGGGGTCGTCGTACACGCAGGAGATGGGCGTGTTCTGGCGCTCGCGGCGGACCTCGGCGCTGGTCTTGTCGCCCGGGGTGCTCTCGCCGTAGCCGATGGCCGTCTCGGCGGTGCTGTAATGCTTGTGGTTGTAGATCGGGTACTGCACCGCGGGCGTCGCCGGGGTCGCCTCGGTGCTGGCGATGACGCTCACCAGCTCGAGGAGCGCGATGTCGTTCCCGCAGAGCGCGGCGTCGTTCGGCACGCTGATCGACTTGACCTGGTGCCAGCCGGGGCTGGTGGCGTCGGTCATGGTGGCGTCGGTGGTGATGTAGAAGCTGCCGGCCGCGGCGGAGAGCCCGCCGAACGTCGCCGTGGCGCAGTCGACGGTGTCGCTCGTGATGGTGTCGACGCAGTGGCGCGCGGTGACCACCAGGTTGGGGGCGATGAGCACGCCGGTGCAGACGCCGCCGCAGTCACCGGGGCCCGACGCACCGCCGTCCGGGAGGCACACGCCGACGGCGAAGGTGTCCGTCGTGTCGTCGACGCCCCCCTGGATGGCGCTCGAGGTGCTGCCGGTGAGGTCCGTCTTGGGAGAGCTGGAGGAGCAGGCGCCGAGGAGCGGCGCGCCGATCACGGCCGAGGAAAGGACGAAGCCAAGAAGACGCATTGGCTCGAGGGTAGCGCTAAAGAATCACGGCGCGAAGGCGACCGGCGGCGGGCTGGGGAAGAAGCCGGCGGCGTGCCCCCGGGTGAACAGCTCCGTCACCGCCTTGCGGCCGTCGGGCGGCAGCTCCAGCGTGTCGGCGTTGGCGTACATGGTGAGGTAGCGGTCGAGCAGCGCACGGTCGACGACCACGTCCTTGCGCGTCTCGGCGGCGACGAGCGCGTCCATCACCTCGTCGCGGTGCTCGAGCGCCCAGACGATGGAGGCGCGGGACAGGCGGCTGATCTTGGCGATCGCTTCGTCACCCAGGCCGCGTCGGATGGCGTTGCCTCCGAGGGGGAGCGGCAAGCCGCCGGTGAGCGCCGCCCAGCCTTCGCCCATGTCGGCGACCTTGGCGAAGCCTTCGCGCTCGTAGGTGAGGCGCCCTTCGTGGATGAGGAGCGCGGCGTCGACCTCGTGCGCCCGCAGCGACTCGAAGACGCGCGCGTAGGGGACGATGGGCACGACCACCGGCTCGAACTCCGCGAGGAGGAGCCGCAGCACGAGGAACGCGGTGGTGTTCAGCCCGGGAATGGCGATGCGCTTGCCGCGCAGAGCGGCGAGCCCTTCGGGGCCGGTCCCGGGGCTCCCTGGCGCGGCGACGACGATGGGGCCGTAGCCGCGGCCGACCGAGGCGCCGTGCGGGAGCAGGAGGTACTTGTCGGCGATGGCGGCGTAGCGCGCCATGCTCACCGCGATCACGTCGACATCGCCCTGCGAGGCGCGCTGGTTGAGCGTCTCGGTGTCGGCGCGCTCGGCGACGAACTCGATCCCCTCGGGATCGATCTTCCCGTTGAGGAGCGCCCAGAACATGAAGATGTCGTCCGAGTCGGGCGAGAACGCGAGGCGCACGCGGGCGGAGGCGGTGGTCATGGCGGAGCGGAACGTAGGGCCATCCGCGCCCTGCTGCCATGCTGCTATGACCTGCACGGGCCCATGACGATCGAGCCGGGAGGAAAAGCGGCCGCCTGGATCGTGGTCGGGATCGGCGCGTGTCTCGCCGCCGGGCTGACGGTCGCGCTCACCCGTGGGCCGGTGCGCGTGGCGCAGTGCGGGCCGGGCTTCGTCGCGAGCGGGGCGCACTGCCTGGTGCCGGCGGATCGCTGCCCGCCGCCGCTGATCGGTTCGGACCTCGGGTGCGACGCGCCGTCGATCCGGATCGCCGTGCCCGAGGTGACGGTCGAGCTCGGTCCTTCCGACTGGGAGGCCGAGGGGCGGGTCGCCGCGCGCCTGGTGCACGCTCGGCCGTTCGTCATCGACGCGTTCGAGGCGACCTCCGGACAGGTCTTCTGCGAGTCGTGCCCGGTGCCCGATCCGGCCCGCTTTTCCAGGGCGACGCCGGCACGTGCCGCGGCCGGGCTCTCGCTCGAGGAGGCGCGCCAGGTGTGCCGTGCGCGCGGCGGACGGCTGCCGACCGCGGACGAGTGGACCGCACTCTCCGCCGTGGTCGATCCCGCGTCCGGGACCACCGTGCTCCACCGGTACCCGTGGGGCGACACCGGCGCGGTCTGCCGTCGCGCCGCCTTCGGCCTCTCGCGCGGCCCCTGCGCCGACAGCGGGAACCGGGCTGGCGGGGTCGACAGCGCCGATCCGGTCGCCTCGCATCCCGACGGCGATTCCCCCGCCGGCGTCCACGACCTCGCCGGAAACGTGGCCGAGTGGACCGACGACGGCTTCGTCCGCGGAGGCTCCTGGGACAGCGCGCTCGCGGAGGAGCTGCGCACCTGGGCGCGAGCGGAGGTCCCGCCGCTCACCCATGATCCGCGAATCGGCGTTCGCTGCGCTTACGATCCGCCCGCGACCCGCTGAGCCGCGTCAATTCGTCCGGACATTCGCTTCGGTATCGCTTCGTCGGGAGCTGCTCTACGCTTCTGCGCATCATGACCGTCGCGGTCCTCTGCATCGGCACCGAGCTCACGCGCGGTGAGCTGGTGAACACCAACTCCGCCTGGCTCGCCTCGCAGCTCACCGACCTCGGTTTCGAGGTGGTCGAGGACGTGGTGGTCGACGATGACCGCACCCGGATCGTCTCGGCCCTCCGTCGTCTCGGCGAGCACCACGACATCGTCGTGTGC
>JAMFST010000493.1 GCA_026225435.1 Labilithrix luteola | reverse complement strand
CGCTGCCAGCCGAGGTGGGACGGTTGATCGACGGATTGATCACCCGTCGCTTTCCTCGCTTCCACCGGCGAACGGCTTCGGCGGGCGACCCCCGCGTCGCGAGCGACGAGGGGCTCAGCGAGCTCCTTCGGCCAGAGAGCGGCTTTGCGGCCGATCTCGAGCTCACCGATTTTACTCTGACGATGCCGATGAACGAAGAGGACTTCGTCGGCTTCTACCGGCATACGTACCTCGTGGGCATGCTCGCGCCCGACGTGCGAAGTGAGCTCGAGGCGGAGCTCCGCGGCTTCTTTGCCGGTCACGCCGAGAACGGGACGCTCGACTACCACTACCCGTTGCGACGAATCACCGCGGTAAGAACGAGCTAGCGGTCGCCTCGTTGCCGCCGCGAGGCGTTGAACGACCATGACGCCGGAGTCAGTGCCGGTGAGCACGGTTGTCGACGCGGGTGGCACACGCCGGTGAGTGAACCAGGGCGCTCACACCGCACACCGAGCCGGCACACCCCTTGCTCTTGGGGCCGCATGCGCTTCCTTGTGCTTCCCGCGTTGCTCCTCCTCCTCGCCGCCATCCCGTCGGTCCTGCCCGCCTGCGGAGGCAAGAACGACGAGGCGGCGTGCGATGCGGACGCGTCGCAGGCCGGCGCGATCGCCGATTTCACCAGCGCCGCCGCGGACTGCACGCTGGATTCCGACTGTCTCGTCCTCGACGAGCTCCCGTCGTGCGTCGCCTCGTGTGGCGGAGTCTTCGTGTCCAAGGCTCATCGAGCCGCGTACGAGAGCGCGATCGACGAGGCCAACAACGGCCCCTGCTCCGACTTCAGCTCCGGCGGGTGCCAGTCATTCGATCTCTCGTGCCCGTACGTCGCCGGCGTCCAGGCTCCGCAGTGCATCGCCGGCAGCTGCGTCACCGGCTACGAGGCCGACTGGACGTCGTTCTCGGTACAGATCGAACCGCTGGACACCCAGTCGATCGCCGTCGACGCCTGCGATCAGGGTTGCACCGAGTGGACCGTCACGCCCGACGGGAAAATCACCGTCACGAAGACGGTGGCGACGGTGACGACGGCGATGGCGCCGAGCGACTTCGCGCTCATCGACAGCACGCTGCGCGACCCGTCGTTCCGTCAGGCGCTGATCAGCGGACAGGCGGACTTCGCCACCGCGGTCTCCGGCGAGCGCGACTTGCTCCCGTGCGCGACGACCGATGGCGGTACGCCGCCTTCGAGCGGGACGTTCATCCTCGCGAGCATCGACCGGCCGGTGTCGAGGGAGGCTCAGGGCGACGTGACCGACTGCGCCACGACGCCCGGCCCCTTCGCCGCGATGTACGCCGTACTGCAGATGTACTGACGTCTGCACCACGGCGAGAGCCTATCAGCCGCAGCGACCGTGGGGTGTCGATCGCTGAATCATCAGCGGACGGTCAGGTGCGATGCGACCGATCCAGACGAGGGCGCAGTCCTCGAACGTCGCGGTGTCGTCGGCGGTCGTGACTTCGGCCAAGAGGTCTTCGCTTCCGTCGCCGTCGAAGTCGGCGCGAGCAATCTCGCGCACGGTGCGCCCTGCGCCAGATCCGCCGCGCTCGCGGTCGGCGCGATGGATGTGGAGCGAGCCGTCGCGCTCGAGGGTGGCGCGGAGAGAGTAGCGAGAAGCGTTGGCGGTTCCGGGCACCTCCACGACGTCGACGTCGTCGGTCACCGGATCGCCGGGCAGGCGCCCCGCGAACAAGCGCGGTTGCGCCGCCACCAACGCCAGCGGCTGCGGTCCGAGGAAGGAGCGAATCGGCGCCTTCGATCCAGCGATCGACCACAGCACCTCGCACGAGCGGAGGAGCGCGTTGCGGTCAATCTCGGCGAATTTTCCGACCGATGCGTCCGCGGGCGAAGCTCCCGGCGGCGGACATGAGCTTCGCGCAACCGTCGCGGCCTCTCCTGGTGAGATCGTTCCACCGACCGTGTGTGCGCCGACCACGAGGGGCCGAGCGAGCGGCACGGTGAACAGCGGCGCCGCGACCGCCAGAACGAGCAGGCGTCCCATGGTCGGCGGAGAATACGTCACCGAGCG
>JAMFST010000492.1 GCA_026225435.1 Labilithrix luteola | reverse complement strand
ATCACGTTCGTCTTCGCGAAGAGGGGAGGCCGCCGCCTCGCAGCTCACGTGGCGGCGGCCTTCGTGGCCTTCATGCTCTTCAACAGCGTCCACTGGCCGTACTTTTTTCAGCCGGCGATCTTCGTGGCGCTGCTCGCCGTGGTCATGCCGGACCGGTGAGCGACACCATCCACTGGACGCCGAACCTGTCGGTGACCATCCCGAAGTACGGCCCCCACGGGGCGTTGGCGATCGGCATGCCGATCTTGCCGCCGTCGGCGCCGAGGGCGGCGAAGACGCGGTCGGCCTCCGCCTTGTCGCTGGCGACGAGGGAGATGTGGAAGTTGTTCCCCGTGGTGAGCGGCGGGCCGAAGCCCTCGACCGAGTCGCTCCCCATCAGGTGGACCGCCTCGGTGATCGGCAGCTGGATGTGCATGATCTTCGATTTGGCCGACTCCGGCGCGTCGGGAAGGAACGACGTGTCCCCGAACGTCTGCTGGAAGAGGATCTTCGTCCCGAAGACGGTCTCGTAAAAGCGAAACGCCTCCGCGGTGTTGCCGGGAAAGTTCAGATAGAAGTGAACGAGCTGCATGGGAGCCTCCTGAGGGCGGGCAGCGTACACATGCCTCGACCCCGTTCAACCGTGACTTCCGTGATGCTCGCTGCCGCCGTCCTGGCCAGCGGTTGCAAGAATCCGCTCGACGAGAAGACCGACGCGGGATCCGCCGCCGCGCTCGGGACGGTGGACACCGATCCGACCAAGCTGCCGCCGCCGCTGCGCCTGCCGCACCCGGCGATCCCGGCGCTCCCCGATCTGCCGGCGCTGGCGAACCACGACGACCCCGGGCAGAAGCCGGGGGCCATCACCCTGAGCCTGGGGAAGTGCAAGGGGGTCTGGGACGGGACGCAGATCTCGGCGACCGGTTGCGGCGGCGTGCTCCACCTGCTCGCCAAGGACGACAGCGGGGCGCACTCGCTGGTGTCGCGGACGGTGCTGCCGCCGCCGACCATCGGCATGCCGGCGGTGGTCGATCACCGCGCCGAAGGGACCGAAGGGGTGGTGCGCAACCAGGGGCAATCGCCCGCCTGCACCGCCTTCGCGGCCACGGCGGCGATCGATCACGCGGTCGCACGCTGGCTGGGGAAGGCGGCGCACGTCTCGGTGATGGAGTTCTGGTCGCGCTACCACTCGCCGTACGAGGCGACGGCCATCAGCTCGAACCTCGGCTTCGCGCTCGGCGTCGAGGAGGACTGGCCCTTCGACGCGCGCATCGCCAACATGCTCATGCCCTGCACCGGCGGGGAGAAGCCGGGCACCTGCGGCTACTCGCCGGATCCGAAGAAGGTGGCGCTGGTGGGGCAGCGGCAGGTGGTGCTCTTCACGCGGGCACATTACCTGGCGGACACCAAGGCGCAGACGCTGCAGCTCGCGCTCGCCAGCGGCGCGGACGTGGTGGTCACCATGTCGCTCCCCGAGGCCTTCGTGCCCAAGGGGAAGGCGGGCTCGCGCTACATCCCGAACTACACGCAGACCCCGGCCGACTCGGGGCACGCGATGCTCATCAGCGGGTACGCCAACTTCAAGGACGGCGCCTACTTCCTCCTGCACAACAGCTGGGGAACCAGCTGGGGTGATGGCGGCTACGCGTGGATTCACCAGGCCACGCTGTCGGCGCACATCGACGAGGCGATGGTCATCGACGCCGAGCCGCTGGTGTTCGATGGAGCGCTCAAGCCGAAGCGGCAACGCGGCGAGGTGAGCTGCGCCGGCGCGCTCGTCCCCGACAGCATCCGCGGGACCTGCGCGAGCCTGTGCCCCGACGGGAGCCCGCGCCACGACGGCGTGTGCGCGGCGCCGAAGTCGCCTTGTCCCGCGGGCTACGTGAACCTCATCGGCGCCTGCGAGCGCGCCGCCCCGGTCGCCAAGGGGACCGACAGCGAGAACGGCGTGGTCTTCCAGTGCGGCCCGGGCGGCTGCACCTACCAGGTGCCGCGCGCGCTCGACGCGACCTGCACCGGAGACGTGTGCAAGGCGTCGTGTCCCGCGCCGGATTTCCGCCTCGCCAAGGACAAGAACGGGCTCACCTGCGTGCAGTGATTCTGCGACGGCCGCGACGCGTAGCGGAGCGATCGCGTGGGGTGGGCAGCCTGATGGCGCGGTTGGTTTACCAATCGGCAGGAGCTTCTCGACGCCATTGCCGCGCAGTGGGAGAGCCTCGACCCGGTGGACTATTCGTTCATTCGAATCTGTCTAGCGGGCAGCCGAAGAGCGAGCGAGCTGCGTACCGACGAAGTGGACAACCTCGTTTAGCGCCGCGATCGACTCCGGCGTCTTGTACTCCCAGGAAAAGCCGTGCCACATGCCTTCGCCCACGAGGAGCTCGGTCTCGACGCCCGCGCCGAGGAGCTTCCAGTGCAGGCGAACACTGTCGCTGAGGAGCAGGTCACGCGTGCCGCTTACGATGATGCTCGGTGGATACTGGCTCGAGAACGTCCCGTAGAGCGGAGAGACGCGCGGGTCGCGTGGGTCCGCGGTGCCGACATAGAACTCCTTGATGAGGCGTATGCTCGTCGTCGCCGGAAGGATGTCCCGTCCGGCGTTCGCGGTCTTGCTGTCGCCCGTGAGGCTCAGGTCCGCCGCGGGGGT
>JAMFST010000491.1 GCA_026225435.1 Labilithrix luteola | reverse complement strand
TTGGCGCTCGCGCGACTCGAGGATCCCCTCCTCGCACAAGGCGTCGAGCGCACCGATGACCGTGTTCTTGCCGACGCCGAGCGCGCGCGCCAGCTCGACGATCGAGGGGAGCCGCTCGCCCCTGCGGAGCGAACCGGCAGCCAGGCGCTCACGAACGTGGCGGACGACGATCTCCCGCCGCGACCCATCGACCGCTTCTGTACCCATCGAGCTGTTCACGTTGCTTGACGAATAACCTGGCACGAAAGCTCCTACGCGACCCCCTGTACCCACTCCATCTGGCACCTGTACCCATCGGAGTCCGTCGCCTGGTCCTTGGCGCTCCGTCGCCGGCGCCTACCTTCAGGTGGACCATGCGCGCCCTGCCGTTCGCCCGCTCCGTGTCCACGACGGCCCCCGCGTCCGCAGGTCTGCGTCCGCTGACACTCGTGTGCCTGGCGACGTTGTACATCGTCTGGGGCTCGACCTACCTGGCGATGCGCGTCGCCGTGACCAGCTTCGCTCCGCTGCAGCTCGGGGCGGTGAGGTTCCTCTGCGCGGGGGGCGTCCTGTACCTCGTGCTTCGTCTGCGCGGCGCCCCCTCGCCGACGGTGCGCGAATGGGCATCCGCGGCTGCCGTCGGTGTCTGCCTGATGGTGGTGGGGCTGGGCAGCGTATCCGTCGCGCTCACCCACGTCTCCTCGGGCGTGGCGGCCGTGGTCTTCGGATCGGTGCCGCTCTGGACCACGCTGTTCGACTGGCTGACGCGCTCGCGCAGCGCGCGTCGCCAGCTCGGCGGTCGCGAAGTGCTCGGGCTGGCGGTGGGCTTCGTCGGCGTCCTCTTCGTGGCGGCCCGCGGCACGCTCCGCGCATCACCTGGCTGGGCCGTCGTCCTCTGCCTCGCCGCCGCTGGCTACTCCTTCGGCTGCGTGCTCTCCACGCGCCTTCCGCTCCCTCGCGGACCGATGGCCACCGCCGCACAGATGCTCGCCGGGGGCGCGGTCCTCGCGCTGGGCAGCCTGGTGCGCGGCGAGGCATGGCCCGCGCACGTGTCCGTCGCCTCGGCCGTCTCGCTCGTCCATCTATGCGTGCTCGGGTCGATCGCGGCGTACAGCGCGCTCACCTATCTGCTGCGCACCGAGCGCCCCTCGCTCGCCACCAGCTACGCCTTCGTGAACCCCATCGTCGCGCTGATCCTCGGGGCGATGCTCGGCGGTGAGCACGCGGCCGCGGGCGACTGGGCCGGGGTAGTCCTGGTCATCGCCGCCGTGGCGCTCGTCGCCAGCGCCGCGCGCACGTCACGCTGAGCAGCGTTGCCGAGCCACGTCCCCGTGGACGCCGCGCAAAGACGAAAGTTCGCGGCGGCGATCTTTTTTGGACGATATTTCTGGGGACCATGAAGGCACGTCCCCTGTCGGTCTGGGCTGCGAGCGCTCCGTCGGGAATCCGGCGGGACAACGAGGTCGTCAATGACGACCGGTCCATCGTCGACGACGCGCACGGGTTGTGGCTCGTGGGCGATGCCTCCGGCCCGGAGTACGGCGGGTACCACGCGCCCTTCGGAGCGGGCCCGGGCATCGCCACGCTGGTGGCGACCTTCGCGAGCGCCGAGGGGGCGACCATCGATCGCCTCGGCGCCGCGTTTCGCTCCGCTCACACGGTGATGAAGGGGCTGGGCGAACAGCACGAGCACGCGCGCAAGGGGCAGCCCGGGTTACCGGCCGCGCTGGCTGCGGCAGACGCGGTACGGCCAGCGGTGTGGGACAGCTGGCGCGGGCGCTCCTTTGCCCACTTCACCGCGTCGGTCACCGCGTGCGCCTTCGGTGACGACGCGCTGGTCATCGCGCAGATCGGTACGTGCCGCGCCTACGGGAGCGACGGGTCGTCGGCGAGGCTCCTGGTGCCGGAGGCCGTCGCCATGCTCGGCGTCGGGGACGATCAGGCGACGCTGGTCGCGGTGGAGCCGCAGGTGGCCATCGTCCTGTGCACCGACGGGATCCACAAGGAGCGAGCGAACCTCCGCGATCTGTTCGAAGCTCGCTCGCGAGAGGACGTGCAGCGCCTGGTGGATCGCGCCGCGTCCGAGGGGCACGACGACGCGACGGCGGTGGTGCTCCGCTTCTGAGCCACGACCTCACCCTCGCGCGAGAAGCCGCTCGGTCTCCGTCCAGAGTCGCTCGCCGAGGGCCGCGTCCTCCAGCTGCGCGAAGTGGTGAACCTTCAGCGCCGGGTCGATGAGACGGCCGGACTCGTCGTCGAGCGCGGGATCCACCGCTGCGGTCGTCGCGATCTCGCAGGTCGACGACGCCCAGCTGTTCATGGCACCGCCCAGCAGTCTCCAGAAGAGCGGCGCCTCACTGCTCACCAGGTTCGACCGGACGAGCCCCGGGTGAAACGCGAGCACGGTCACGCGGCTGTCGCGCTTCTTCCTCGCCAGGGTGTGCGTCCAGATCACGCGCGCCGCCATCGCCTCGCCGGAGGCGCGCAGCCCGTCGCGCGGCGTGGTCGTGAGGGCCGCGGGGTCACACGTGAGGCTCCGGAGGAATCGCGGATTGCCCGCGACCGTCGCCACGCGCGCACGCGGCGCGGCTTCGAGCAGGGGCCACAGCTCGCGGGTGAGCAGGACGTGGCCCAGGTAGTTCACCGCCCAGGTCCGGTCGACGCCGAACGCGGTCGTCGCCGGCTTCCAGTACACCGCGCCCGCCGCGTTGATCAGCCCATCGAGCCGCGCATGCGAGGCGGCGAAGTCGGTCACGGCACGACGGATCGACGCTGGATCGCTCAGATCGAGCGCGAGCCCCGACGTTGCGTCCCCCTTCGCGCCGGAGCGGCTCGCCCCGATCACCTCGGCACCTCGAGCCGTGAGCCCGTGCACGGCCGCGAGGCCAATGCCCGAGGTCGCTCCCGTGACGAGAAAGGTACGCCCAGCCAGATCGTTCGTCGCCATCTCGTGAGCGTACGGCGCGCCCCGGTGCGGCAATAGACGACGCGCTATAGTGGTACCGGCAGTGACACCATGACCAACGTCGGCGACAACCGTCTGGGCACTTTCCTGCGCGACCGGCGGGCCAAGGTCGATCCCGCGCGCCTGGGCCTGCCTCTGGTCCGTCGGCGCATCCCCGGGCTGCGTCGGGAAGAGGTCGCGCTTCGCGCCGAGGTGAGCGTCACCTGGTACACCTTCCTCGAGCAGGGGCGAGGGGGGCGCCCGTCGGCGGACGTGCTCGACCGCCTCGCCGTCGCGCTCACCCTCACCGATGCGGAGCGGCAGCACCTGTTCTTGCTGGCGCAGAACCGGCTCCCGGAAGCCGAGGTGGCGCAGGTAGAGCGCGTCTCCGCGACGACCCAGCGGCTGCTCGACACGCTCGATGGCTCGCCTTCGTACGTGCGAACCCCCGCCTGGGACGTGATCGCCTGGAACGCGGCGGCGGCCGCCGTCTTCGGCGATGACCCGGCGGCGCCGGCGGCCGAACGGAACCTGCTGAGGAGGCATTTCCTCCGCCGCTCGGTGCGAGACCACACCACGCAGTGGGCGGAGATCGCCGCGTCTCTGGTCGCCTCGTTCCGCGCGGACATGACGAGATCGGGAGCGGCGCGCGAAGCCGCCATCGTCGCCGCGGACCTGGCGGAGCGAAGCCCGGAATTTCGCGCGCTCTGGGAGCGGCTGGACGTCGAGGTCGCGAGCGAGCCGCGCAAGCAGGTCTCCCTCCCCGACCTCGGGACGGTGAGCTTCGAGGTCTCGACCTTGCGACTCGACGGCCCGGGAGATCTGACCATGGTGGTCTTCAATCCCGTGAGCTCCGCGGATCGCGCCCTGGTGCGGCAGGCGGTCGACCTCACACGCTGCTGACACCGCCGTCGACGACCATTCCGTGATCGATACGTTCTCCGTCGCGAGCTCCGCAGAACGGTGGTGCGAAAGCGCACCGCCCGCCGCCGAGCGTCCCCAGGACCGAGCGGAGTATGCTTTCGTAGAGGCATGAACGTCGACTTCACGGCCGAGGACATCGCCTTTCGCGACGAGGTGCGGGCGTTTCTCCGCGAGCGCCTGCCGAAGGCGCTCTCCGAGAAGGTCCGCACGGGGAAGCACCTCACCAAGGAGGACATGGTGGGGTGGCACGCGATCCTCGAGTCGCGGCGCTGGCTCGCCAGCCACTGGCCGGAGGAGTGGGGCGGCCCGGGGTGGAGCGTGGTCCAGCGCTACATCTTCGACGTCGAGATCGCGCTGGCGCACGCGCCGCGCATCGTCCCCTTCGGCGTCAACATGCTCGGCCCGGTCCTCCTCAAGTACGGCTCCGACGAGCAGAAGAAGCGCTGGCTGCCGCGCATCCTCGACGGCTCCGACTGGTGGTGCCAGGGCTACTCCGAGCCGGGCGCCGGATCGGATCTCGCGAACCTGAAGACGCAGGCGCTGCGCGACGGCGATCACTACGTGGTCAACGGGCAGAAGACGTGGACCACGCTCGGCAAGTACGCCGACATGATCTTCTGCCTGGTGCGCACCGATCCGTCGGCGAAGAAGCAGAAGGGGATCTCGTTCCTCCTCATCGACATGAAGACACCCGGGATCGAGGTCCGTCCGATCGTCCTTCTGGACGGCGACGCCGAGGTGAGTGAGGTCTTCTTCACCGACGTGCGCGTGCCGGTGGAGAACCTCGTCGGCGACGAGAACCTCGGCTGGACCTATGCCAAGTACCTGCTGACCTACGAGCGCACCAACATCGCCGGCGTGGGCGCGTCGATGGCCGCCCTCGACCAGCTGAAGGAGATCGCGAGGTCCGAGCAGAAGGACGGGAAACCGCTGGCCGAAGATCCGCAGTTCGCGGCGCGGCTGGCGCGCGTGGAGATCGAGCTCGAGAACATGAAGACCACCAGCCTGCGGGTCCTGGCGGCGGCGGCTCACGGCGGTGCGCCGGGGGCGGAGAGCTCGATGCTGAAGATCCGGGGGACGGAGATCCGTCAGGAGATCTCCAGCCTGGCGCGCCGCGCGCTCGGCCCCTACGCGCAGCCCTTCATCAGCCAGGCGCTCGACGAGGGCTTCACTGGTGAGGCGATCGGGGCCGACTACGCCGCGCCGATCGCCTCGCAGTACTTCAACCAGCGCAAGCTCTCGATCTTCGGCGGCTCGAACGAGATCCAGCGCGAGATCATCACCAAGACGATCCTGGAGCTCTGAGTCGCATGGACTTCAATCACAGCGAAGACCGGCGGATGCTGGCGGACACGCTCCGTCGCTTCCTCGCCGAGCGTTACTCTCTCGACACGCGTCACCGCATCTCCGCCTCGGAGCGCGGGTACAGCCCGGAGATCTGGGGTGAGCTGGCCGCGCTCGGCGTTCCCGCGGCGCTCCTCGGCGAGCCGCTCGGTGGGTTCGGGGGGAGCGGCTTCGACCTGATGGTCGTCTTCGAGGCGCTCGGGCGCGCGCTCGTCGTCGAGCCCTTCCTCGGCCTGGCCATGGTCGGTCGCCTGCTCGCGGACGGCGCCGGACGCGCCGATCTCGCGAGCGGCCTCCTCGACGGAACGCAGATCGCCGCCGTCGCCTTGTACGAGCCCGGCGCGCGCTACGATCTGACCAACGTGACGACTCGTGCCGAGCGCTCGGCCACGGGCGGCTGGACGCTGAGCGGGGGCAAGGCGGTCGTCCCCCAGCTCGAAAGCGCGACGCGCATCGTCGTCTCCGCGCGGGTGGACACCGGGCTCGCCCTGTTCATCGTCCCGCGTGATGCCGACGGCGTGTCGATCAAGGGTTACCCCCTCGTCGACGGTGGGCGGGGCGGCGAGCTGGTGCTGCAGGCCGTCCAGCTGCCGGCCGACACGCGCATCGCCTGCGGAGACGACGCGCTCGGCACCATCGAAGCGGCCGTCGCCGCGGGCATCGTCGCGCTCGGCGCCGAGGCGGTCGGGATCCTCGACGTCATCAAGGACTCCACGCTCGACTACCTCCGCACGCGCGTGCAGTTCGGCGTGCCCATCGGGAAGTTCCAGGCGCTCCAGCACCGCATGGCGACCGTCGCCATCGAGATCGAGCAGGCGCGCTCCGCGGTCATCAACGCCGCCGCCGCGCTCGACGACGATCGCCTCGCGCGTGAGCGCGCGGTCTCCGCCGCGAAGGTCACCCTCGGGCGCGTGGGCACCCTCGTCGCCGAGGAGTCGATCCAGCTCCACGGCGGCATCGGGATGACCTGGGAGCTCCCCCTCCCCCACTTCGCCAAGCGGCTGATCATGATCGGCCACCAGCTCGGCGACGAGGATCACCACCTCGAGCGCTACGTGCGTCTCGGCCGGGGGTAGCTCCTCGCTCGTCAGCTCGCCGTCAGGTGGCTTGCCCAGTCGGCATGATCGTCAGGTTCTGGATGTTCATCCGCTTGGGCGCGCTGACGGTGAAGGCGATCGCCTCGGCGACGTCCTCCGGCTCGAGGAGCTCCATCTGCGTCCTGGCTCCGGCGAGCCAGTCCTGCGCCCCCTGGAAGTCGACGTGCCCCTGCAGCTCGGTGCCGACGATTCGCACCCCCTTCGCCCCGAGCTCGGTGCGCAGGTGAATCGACAGGTGGCTCACGTACGCCTTGGTCGCGCTGTACACCGCGAAGTACGGGAAGATGTTCTTCCCGGCGACCGAGGAGAGGTTCACCAGGTCGGCCGGCCCCTTCCCCGCTCCGGCGGTGACCAGCGCCGGCGTGAAGGCGCAGGCGCTCAGTGCACGACCTTCGCTCTGACGATCACCGTCTCCATG
Source organism: Labilithrix luteola (assembly GCA_026225435.1). Taxonomy (GTDB): domain Bacteria; phylum Myxococcota_A; class Polyangia; order Polyangiales; family Polyangiaceae; genus JAMFST01. The sequence goes on along the minus strand of JAMFST010000491.1, from coordinate 2,755 downwards.
ATGGCGCCGGTCTCCGGGCGCCGCACGGCGATGCCCACGGTGGTGCCGGGCTCCCCGCGCACGCGCGCGAGGACATCGGCCATGGACATTCCCTCGACCGGCTCGCCGTCGACACGCACGATGAGGTCCCCTTCGCGTAAGCCGGCGACCGCGGCGGGATCGCCGGGAAAGAGCTGCCTGACGGCGAGGCCGGCCGGTGTCTGCGCGAGACCAGCGCCGATGCCGCCGAGTTCGACGGCGGTGTTTCCGTCGCGCGCCGAGAGCGTCACGTCCTGGCGGACCGTCGCCCCGGGCGAGACGTAGAGCCCCGAGACGAGCTTCGTGCGCAGCCCGTCCTTCTCCGCGCGCAGCGTGAAGGGGCCCGCCGGCGCCTCCTCGATGCGGTACTCGCCGGTGTCGTCGCTCACCGCGGACGACTTGCTCTCGAGCACGCTGCTCACGGCGTCGAAGCGGAGGCGCACGCCGGGGACCGCGCCGTCCGGCCCGTACACATGTCCAACGAGCGTGCCCCCCTGGGGCAAGACGATGCGCACGTCGGAGCTCACGGCGCCCGCGCGCACGTCGATCGACGAGGAGCGCACGGCGGGGCGCCCGGGAGTCGACGCGGTGAGCACGTAGCTGCCCGGTGCCAGCTTGTCCCAGCGAAACGCGCCGCGCAGATCGTCGAAGGGGCGCGCGCCTGCGCCCGGGTGCGGGCGGCCGCGGGCAGGCACGAAGGACTCGATGCCAACGGTGAACGGCGAGACGCCCGTGCCGCGCTCGTCCACCACGACCCCTTCGATGGAGCCGCCCGCCTTCAGCCGCAGGACGATCGGCTTGCCCTCCACGACCGACACGGCGTCGCTCGATCCGAACTCGGCGTGCTCGGCGACGGCGTCGCACCCGATGGCCGACGGGGCGAGCTGGAAGGTCCCGTCCGCCTTGCTCTGCGCGCGCGTCTCGGAGGGTTGCCCCTCGCAAGCGACCACGTCGGCGGCGACCGGATTCCCGTCGTCGTCGTGCACCTCACCGTCGACGGGGCTCGCCGCCGCCATCACGATGCGCACGACGCGCTCGGGCTCCTCGCCCGCCACCGCCAACGTCGCGTGAGCGGTGCGGAAGCCGCGGGCCACCGCCACCAGCGAGGTCGCCTCGTCCGGCACCGCCACCAGGCGGAAGGCACCCGCCGGGTCGGAGGTCGCGCTCACCGTCCAGGGGAGGTTCTCGACGGAGACGGCCGCTCCGGCGACCGGATGTCCATCCGCGTCGACCACGGTCCCGCGGACGAAGCCGGCCGCGGCGAGCACGAGCGTGAGCTCCTCCGTCTGCCCGGCGGCCAGGCGCAGCACGGCGCTGGTGACCACGCCGGCTTCCCCCTCATCGGCCACCACCCGCAGGCTCCCGGGCGCCACGTTGGCGAAGGAGAAGCCCCCGGTCGCGTCGCTCTTCACCTCGCGGTAGGCGCCGTACGGCGGCGTCGTCGACACCAGGCGCACGGTCGCGCCCGCGGCAGCATTTCCGTCGGTGTCGAGCACGTGTCCGCGGATCTCCGGGGTGCGATCTTCCGGAGGCAGAGCGACGGGCGCATCGGTCGCCGACGGGACATCCGACGGGGACGACGGAGGAGGAGGCGGCGAGGGGTGCGCGGTTCGCCACCAGAGCATCACCGACAGCGCCACGAGGAGCGCGACGACACCCGCAGAGCCGGCGCCGACCAGGAACCGCCTGGTGCTCATGACGCGGATGGTAGCGCGCGCCCTTCGCGGGCGTTGTCATGTTGGCGCGCCCCGCCGGAGAAGCTCGTCCATGCCTGCCAAGTTGACCGCTCTTACGCTTCGTTTACAGAAAAAGTCAGGGCTTCCGCACGGCACGCGCGGTGCTCAGCGCGCCCACCATGATCACTCGATCCTCCTCCTTGCGGCGCACGCTGACGGCGGCCGCTCTCCTCACCCCCACGATGTCCTTCGCCGTCGACGCGAGCGCACAGACCACCGGCGCGCTCACCATCGGCCTTCAGCCTCAAGGGTTGGTGACGCACGCCCTCCCCGATGGCACATCGTTCGTGCGCGACGCGACGTTGAACCCGGCGGGGATCAACTTCGAGGACTGCGAGCGCGACGTCGTCGTGAACTTTCCGCTGATCGCTAGCGGCAGCGCGCCGGCCGCCTCGGGCTATGCGCTCTACGCCTTCGCCGGCACCAATTGCGATCAGGGGGCGACGTACGTGGCACCGGGCGCCAGCACCAGCACGTGCTGGCCGGTGGTCGACGGCCCGATCTCCTACAACCTCTCCGGTGGGTTCACGGTCAGCATCCGTGCGCGGCAGATCCTCGCGCAGTACGCCGCGAGCGTGAAGCAGGCGTACAGCACCGTCGCCGCCAGCGACGATTCGGTATGCCACGTCCAGTCGACGAGCGCGGCGCTGCAGGTGCCGGTGTACTTCGTCTTCAGCACGGACGACGGGCTGACGACCATCGGCGGATCGGGCGTCGCGCCGCTCAGCGTGGACCTCGCGGCCGCGGCACCTCCGACCACGCTGTCGCTCGACATCTACAACGCGGCGCTGAAGGCCGACTGGAACGCCACCGCCGACCAGGACACCGTCGGCTACAACGTCTACTACGTGCCGCCTGCGGGCTCCGGCTCGGCGTGCCCCAGCCCGTTCCCTTCCGCCCCGCTCCTCGCGGCCTATGGCGGGGCCAGCGGAGCGTCCATAGCCGACCTGAGGATGCAGCAGGGTGAGTGCGTCTCCGGGCAGTACAGCTTCGTCGCCGCC
>JAMFST010000490.1 GCA_026225435.1 Labilithrix luteola | reverse complement strand
GGTGGCGGCCACGACGAGCGGTTGCTTCAAGCCGCCGGAGATCGTCATGGTCGACCGGGCGACGGCGCTCGAGCAGCAAGCGTCGGGCTCGTTCGACGAGCTGGAGAAGAAGCTCGATCGCGCCGGGATCGAGCCCCGGCCGGTGCCGCTCACGCCGGAGCAGCTCGAGGTGCTCGGGATCCGCCCGGCGCCCCTGGTCGATCAGAGCGAGCTCACCTCGGCCGACCGCCTCGACGGCCTCCTCGCCCAGCACTGCGTGGGCGAAGGAAAGGACGGCCTGCTCGTCGACACGCACGACACCTGCAAGGGGGCGGCGGATCCGGAGGAGATCACCACCCTGGTCGAGCGCGGCAACCGCGCGCGGCGGCAGCTGTGGCACTGGATGCACGAGCAGCGCAGCGACGTCTCCGAGAGCGACCTCGAACGCGCGTGGCACGACAGCCACCAGAAGAACATCGTCTGCGACGGCTGGATCGAAGGCGCCGACGGGAAGTGGAAGGCCAAGTCGTGCTGAGGCTCGCCCGCGTCCTGGCGGTGGCCGTCACCACGGTGCTCGCCGCCGCGACCGCCCGCGCGGACAACGTCGACGACGACGATCTCCACCGCCCGCACCGGCTCACCGTGGGCGTGGCCGACGATCTGCTCGGCCAGCTCGCCGGCGACGGCAAGACGCTCTACTTCGTCTCCAACCGCGACACGACCAACCAGATCTTCGCCCAGGACCTGAACGACGGGCACGAGAAGCAGCTCTTCGACGACGGCGCCGACGTCACCTGGCCGCGGGTGAGCCCCGACGGTCGCGCGCTCCTGTACATCTCGTTCCGGGAGAGCGCCTCCGGCCAGCTGTGCGTCCGTCAGCTCCCGGCCGGCGACCACCGCACCTGCCTCGCCGGCGACGCCGCCGCGCTGCAGGCGGAGTGGATCGACAGCCAGCGTATCGCCCTCGTCAGCCGCCAGTCGACCCACGCCGATCTGCGCGTGCTCGAGGTGACCACCGGCTCCACGCTCTCGTCGCGCCTGATCGTCGAGCGCAACATGACGAGCCCGGCCATCTCCCCCGACGGCCACTGGCTGGTCTACGTGCCGGTGACACGCACGGCGACGAGCGTCGGCCCGGCCTTCGCGGCGCACGCGTCGCCGACGCTGGAGGTGAGCCCGCTCGGCCCCGCGGCAGCGACGGCCACGCCGACGAAGATCGCGCTGCAGCTGCCCGGGCAGACGGGGCAGCCGACCTTCGCCCGCGACGGCCGCTCGCTCTACGTGGTGCAGTTCTTCACCGACACGAACAAGGACGGCACCGTCGACGCCAGCGATCACGGCGTCCTCTTCCGCGTGCCGCTCTCCTTCGCCGGAGGCGCGCCGGTGGCCGGTCCCCCCGAGCAGCTCACCGAGACGTCCTGGAACTGCGAGTACCCTGCCCCGGCGGCCGATCGGCTGATCGCCACCTGCTCGCAGGACGCCAGCCTCGATCTCTACTCGCTGCCGCTCGACGGCGAGGTGCCGGCCGACTGGTCGATGGAGACGCTGATCAACGCCATCGACGACGCGGACACGCGGGTGCAGGAGCAGCTGCTCACCAGCCGGCGCCTCACGCGCGAGACCACGCGCGAAACGAGCCCAGGCGGGCGGCGCCATAGCCTGCTCGCGCTGTCGCTGGTGCACCTGGAGCGCGAGGAGTTCATCGCCGCGCACTACTACGCCGACCAGCTCGACCAGCTCGGCGACGCCTCCGTCGAAGGGCTCGAGCTGCCGCTGATGATGCTCATCGAGCAGCGGCAGGCGGAGCGCAAGCAGGAGCAAGGGCGCCTGATGGAAGGCTTCGTCAAGGAAGCGCGCGTTCGCCTCGACAAGCTCGACGAGAAGGTGACCCACTTCAAGGAGGGGTCGATCGCCGAGGACCTCGCGCACCTCGCGCGCAGCGAGATCTTCGACGTCACCGGCGACAAGAAGCGGGCACGGAGCGAGCTCGAGGCGGTCAGCGTGGACGCGAAGACCCCGGTGCCGATCGTGGAGGCCTACTACCAGCAGGCCGACGGCTTCTACCGCCAGATGGACGACCGCGAGGCGCTCATCGCGCTCGGCCGCAAGCTCACCGCCAGCCCCGGCCTGCGCCCGGACGAGAAGCTGCACTACGCGCAGGCCACCGTGCGGGCGATGGTCCGCGGCCTCCCCTACGCCGAGGCCGACGCCCGGCTGGTGCACGAGAGGGCGGCGGCGAACGATCCGGAGCTGACCTTCGCCCTCGATCTCAAGCGAGCGGTGCTGGCCATCCGCGACGACAAGGCGCCCCCCGCGGTCGCGCAGGCGCTGCTCGGCCTGTACGGAGCGCAGACCCGCCCCGGTCGTCGCCGTGCGCTCATCGTCGATGCGGTGCAGCGCGCCGACGACGTCGACGCCGACGACGTGCTCGACGCCCTGGTGCAGCGCGACATCCAGGACGTGAAGCGCGGCACGCACGAGCGGGGCGAGGTGGAGGACGTCTACGAGCGGCTGATCCTGGCGCGCGCCTACGAGCACTCGTCGGCGAAAGAATTCGAGGAGGCGCGCCGCGACTTCCGCGCGGTGACCGAGCAGACCGGATCGTACGAGGCGGTCGTCGGCACCGTCGACATGGGGCGGCTGTTGAAGGAGCGCCCCGAGGCGATCGAGGCGGAGTTTCTCAAGCCGGGCGTGCCGCCGGCGCGCGCGAGCTTCGCCAAGGCATACCTGCTCGCGCGGCAGCTCCCGACCTTGCAGGGGGACGAGCACGCCCGGGCGGCGGCGACGGCGTTGCGGGCGCTCGACGCGTCGTGGTCCGAGCTCAAGGAAGAGCGCACCGGCCAGGCGCTCCTCGGCGCGCTGCTGCACGAGGAGTTCCTGCAGACCGGCGAGCTCGACACCGCCGAGCGGGCGAACACGCACTACCTGATCGCCCTCGAGCTGATGGGCGACAACCCGCGCTTTCGCGCGATGATCCTGGGCGAGCTCGGGCTGCTGCACACCGACGTCGGCAACTACCGCATCGCGCTCGGCTACCTGCTGGAGCGCGACAAGCTGCCGTACAGCGACGACAGCGAAGGGCTCGACGTCCTCCTGTCCAAGGCGCAGGCGCTCCTCCACGTGGGGCGCGAGCAGGAGGCGGCCGTCGCAGGGGACGCCGCGCTGGCGATGATCGCGCGCAACCCGCGTCTGGCCGGTTACCGGCTCCTGGCACTTGACTGGGCGGCGGTCGATCACCTCGCCGCCGGACATTTTGCCCAGGCGCTCGGGCTCTACGACCGCGAGATCCCGCTCCTCGACGCGGAGCAAGGTCCCCTCGGCGAGCGCAACCGGGTGGTGGTGCGGGTCTCCCGCGCCGCGGCGGCCATCGGCGCGAACGAGCCGGCTCACGCGCTGGCCGACCTCGACTACGTCGATCAACGGCTGGCCAACCCGGCGACGCTCTCCGCGCTCCACTGGGCACACGCCACCGACGAGCACGTGGCCCGCGCCTACCGCCTCATCACCAGCGGCCTGCGCGCCAACGCCGAGCGCGAGCTCGGACATCTGGACACCGAGGCAAGGTCCATCCAGGCCCGGCGCGCCATCCTCGAGGAGAAGCGTAGCGAGACCGACCGCGCCGAGATCGCCCGCGAGCAGATGCTGGCCGAAGCGCAGCTGGCGATCAACGCCGGGCAGCGCCACGACGTCGCCGCCGCGCGCGACTGGCTCGGCAAGGCCATCGCTCGCTCCGACGATCTGCGCACGCGCGGCGGCCGAGACGGCACCAGCGTCGCCACGCCCGTCGACCGCGAGGAGCTCGACGTCCTCTGGCTGGCCGCCGAGCTCACCGTGTCGCTCGGCTCGCCGCTGATCCCGGATCTGCCGAAGCGAATCGAGACCACCTCGGCCCAGCTCGCCGCGCGCCACGATCCGGCGCTGCGCTCGTACGCGAGCTGGTTCGAGATCTACGGCCCGCTGGTCAAGCGCTGACGTCCAGGTCGAACTCGGGACGGCGCCGTCCGCAATCGCGCTCAGCGGCGCGTCTTCTAGCGTGGAGGCGCCACGAGCCCCGCCGCCAGCTCGACGACCAGGTCGCGGACGAACTGCGTCGGCGCATCGTTCTCGGTGACCCGCGACCACAGAAGCTCCAGATCCGGGCCCGTGAGGTGGAACGGGAGCGGCGCCGCGCGCAGGTGGGGGCGCGTCCGCATCACGTGCGCGGCGAAGAGCTGCGGCACGGTCGCCACCAGGTCCGACCCGTCGACCAGGTCCGGGATGTAGCCGAACGCCGGGACCGACACGCGCACCGTCCGCTTCTTCCCGAGCGAGTCCTCGACGATGCCGCGCGTGTCCCCGGCGTAGGAGACGGCCACGTGCTCCTGCGCGAAGTAAGTCGCCTCGGTCAGCGGGCGCCGGAGCTCGAGGAAGCGCGGATCGTAGAGACAGACGAAGCCGGAGCCGCCGGTACGAAGGCTCGCGATCGTCTTGCGGAGGATCGAGCGGGGCAGGTCGTCGGCCACGGTCACCGCGAAGTCGATGGTGCCCGACAGGAGCATCCGCTCGACGTTGCGGAACTGGACCTGCAGCACCACCAGCTGCATCCGCGGAGCCGCCGCCCGCACGCGCGCGAGCAGCGTGGGCAAGAGCACCGCGTCCAGGGCGCCGCCGAGCCCCAGGCGCACCGTCGCGGTCGACTGCGCTGGGTCGAACGAGGGCACGTCCATGGCTGCGGCCACCAGCTCGCGCAGGTGCAGGTTCGCGGCGGCGAGCAAGGCCACCCCGCGCGCCGTCAGCACCAGCCCGTGCCCCTGGCGGGTGAAGAGCTCGGCGCCGAGGAACGACGAGAGCCGCCGGATGGAGCTGCTGATGGCCGGCTGGGTGACGTACAGGCGCGCCGCCGCGCGGGTGAGGCTCGCCTCCTCGGCGACCACCACGAACACCCGGAGGAGGTTCAGGTCGAGGTCGCGAACATAACTGTCGCTGATGTTCGACATGATGGCTATCAAGTCGAATCGTACCCCGGACGACGTACGGTGAGCGGTATGAAGGCGTTCATCATCACCGGCCCCACCTCCGGCATCGGGCGCGCGGCGACACTCGAGCTGGCCAGGCACGGCACCGTCGTCCTCGTCGGGCGCGACCGCGGCAAGCTGGACGAGCTGCAGAAGCTGCTCGAGCGACGACGCCAGCACGCCGTCTCGGTCATGTGCGACCTGTCCGACCCGGCGAGCGTGCGGCGCGCGGCGGCGGAGATCGTCGCGCTGCAGCTGCCGATCGCTGGCCTCCTCAACAACGCGGGCATCATGCAGATGCGCGCGACCCGCAATGCGCTCGGCTGGGACATGTCGTTCGCGACGAACCACCTGGGGCCGTTCGCCCTCACCGAGGCGCTCGCGCCGCATCTCCCCGACGGCGCCAACGTCCTCTTCGTGGCATCGGCGGTGGAGAACCCCGAGCACAAGCCGGCCAAGACCTTCGGCGTCCGCGGCGGCCGCTACCGCTCGGCGGAGGCGAGCGCGCGTGGCGAGTGGGTCCCTGGTGGCTCCAAGCAACCGGGCGCAGACGCCTACGCCACCACCAAGCAAGCCACGCTCGCCGCGGCGCTGGCGTTCGCCCGTGAGCTCCCGCGGCTGCGCGTCAACGCCGTCGAGCCAGGGGTGAACCCGGCGACGGCGCTCGGACGCGACGCCGGCGCCATCGCCCGCTTCCTCTCCAGCTACCTGGTTCCGCTCCTCGTGCCGCTGCTCATGCCCTTCATCAAGGTGCTGAGCACGCCGAAGCGCGCAGGCCGCGTGATCGCCAGGATCCTCCTCGATACGTCGGGCGCGACCGGCGTGTACTACGACGAGAGGGGCCAGCCGATGCTCGGCTCCGACGAGGTGCGCGACCCGGCGTTCCAGGACCGCGTGGTGACCGAGACCCGCGCCTTCCTGGCGAAGGTCTCCCTGCCCGCGCTCAGGTCACCTGCCAGAGCTTGAGCTCCCCCTCGCAGGCGATGGCGAACTGCGAGCGGTCCCAGACCCAGGACCCCACGTCCACCAGAGGCACGAGCCGCCCGCCGAGATGAATCGCGGAGATGCCGGCGCGGTGGCTGTGCCCGACGATGGCCATGCGCAGCCCGGAGGCGAACGGGAGCGCCTGCACCAGCGACTGCAGCGTGGGGCGACCTCCGCGATCGCACCAGCGCGGCGATTGGAACCCGTGCGCGTCGGCCGGCGGATCGGTCGCCGGCCACATCGCCCCGAGCAGATCGGTCAGCGCCATCGGCGTGTCGCCGAAGACGTCGATCGTGAGATCGATCGACTGCTGGATCGCCATGCTGACGGGGTTCGAAAGGCGCGCCACCTCGGTCGCGAAGCGCACGGAGTCGCTTCCACCGGTCGCCGCCAGCGCCTGGGCGAGCGTGTCCTCCTGGTGGCCATGGAACGCCAGCAGCTTGTTCCCCGCGAGCAGGTGCCCGTAGGCCAGCTGGCCATTGACCGTGCCGTCACCGTTGCGCGCCCACGCGGGCGGGTACAGCGCGAGGCCGCCGTCGTGATTGCCGATGCAGACCCGCGCCTCCAGCTGCTCGGTGAGCAGGCCGAGCTCCTCGCTGTAAGGGCGCTCGATGGTCGTGTAGTCGCTCGTCGGGTGCGTGCTGTACGCCGGGTACGCGCGCCACACGTCGTACAGATCGCCGAGGTGAACGACGACCAGCTCGGGGAAGCTCGGCGCGAGGTCGAGGATCGCCTGGAGCAGCGCCTTCAGCTTCCCTGCCCCCTGGGCCTGGTTGCCGCGGAAGATGTCTCCCGCACCACCGCTGGCGAGGTGAAAGTCCGGCAGCACCACCAGCGTGACCTCGTCGAGGATCGGCCCGGTCACGGCCGGGTTCCACGTCAGCGAGACGTCGGCCCCCGCCTGCTGGAACGCCGTGATACCGACCTTGGCCGCGAGCGCATCGGAGAAGCGTGACATCTTCAATCCCCCTTCGGATAGACGGCGAGCCCGACGACGTGGGTGCAACGCGGCGCGAGTCGCTCCGTGGTCTCGACCACCAGGAGCGCGTGCCCCTGGGCGAAGCAGTAGCGGTTGTGATCGAGCGGGCGCGGTGCGCCGATGGGCGCGCCCCCCGTCGTCACCGAGATC